>DHRA01000022.1:0-24757 GCA_002411145.1 Firmicutes bacterium UBA5324
TTTGCTTTTTATTACGCACATATAAATTTATAACTATAGTGCCTTACTAGAGAAGAAGCTTCGTATTAATTGCCGAGCCTCTTCTATTATAAAGAATATAGGTCTAAATATATAATTACGCGCCTCTCCATGACCAGTCCAAGCGATCACCATTTTTCAGGGGAGCAGCATAGTTTGCGGTAGCACCGTTTAAAGTCAGATTAAGTCTGCCGCCCTGTTTTATTTGCGGCAGAATCTCATCTTCGTACTGTAATAACAATTCACTGACAATAGGAACGGGCTGGCTGGAATGTTCAAATATTATATCTGCGCCGTTAATGAGGGGGGTAGTCGGGGTTGCAGGAGAACCGTTCATAGATAGGGTGATTTTCTCAAGCTCAATGATTAAGGGTTGCCCGTTAACCAGGACCGTGATATTTTTATTAACCGCACCATCAAGGTTTAATACGTCGCCTAGCAGGGGAGAAGCTCCAACAGGAGTGGGGCAGTCAATTTCGTCCCCCTCATGGACGGGATCACTGTGGGAGGCGGGAGAACCATTAATACATATGACGTATTCGGCTGAATAACTGCGTGACACGCCATTTACAGTAAAGGTGTAAACGGGGATATTTGCCGATGGCGGTGGGGTTTTGAGGATGGTTGTGATATCATGCAGGGTGCGAGGTTCTTGAACGGTTACTTGCATACCATCGGTGAGCGGTAGCAATAAATCGACGACGTTGCCGTTTACTTTAACAACGGGCTTTACGGAAACGTACTGTTTATTAAACATGACAGACAAAGATTTTAGTTTTGGTAAAACATCAGCCAGGGTGCCGGCGGCATTTTGCCCGTCCTCTCCCCGGGTTAGAATCAAAGTATCAGCGTTGTTTAACGCTGTATCCAGGGATGCCGGTTGTCCATTTACCAAAATCGCGGGTGGCTGTCCAAAGGTGCCGGGCAAAAAATGGGGTTTTTGATTGATGGTTACAGACAGACCCATGCCGGGTTTACCATGAAAATCACGGATATTTAAGCCGGTGGCGAGTAATGCATCGCCGACGGTGACGCTGCCAAAATTAAAGAGGCGCAGTGAGGATTCATTAATGGTAATATGAATAAAATTCAAAGTTTGACTATGGGCGGTTTTCGTAATGCCAAGAGGCGTAATGCCGTCGGGGCCGTGCAGATACTCGGGCAAGCTGTTGAATCCCTGGATACTTTTGGCTTCACGGATACCGACACGTTCCGGAGGTAAGTTGAGCAGGCGTGCAATGGCGGGAGCGAGTTCAGGGGTAAGACTGCCCCCGCCAATGAGCAGCACCGCCTGAGGGGAACGGCCGTTTAAAGAAGATATTTGTTGACTGATAGTCTCGGCTAAACTGTTAACGTCGATATTAATGATGCTTATAATTTCAGCAGTGTCTTTTGTATGCGTAAAGCCTAATACATCGGAAAAAGTGACATTGGCTTGATGAAGCTGCCGTTTAACTTGCTCGGCCACATTAAAATCCAACAGGTAATGATGGGACAGGGCTTCCGTAATTTCATCCCCTGCGCAGGGTACCATACCGAAAGCGACCACAGTACCTTTGGAAGTAATGGCGATGTCCGACGTACCGGCGCCCACGTCAACCAGCGCGAGATTGAGGTGGCGCATGGTTGACGGTATAAGCACATTTATCGCCGCAATGGGCTCTAGCGTTAAGGAATGGATATCTAAATCAGCAAGCGATAGTGCGGATTGGAGTGATTCGATGACAACGCGTGGCAGGAAAGTGGCAATTAGTTCAATGCCGACGGACTTTCCTTTTTGTCCTTCAAGACTGGCAATAATGTTATTATCGAGGAAGTAATTAACGACGCTATAGCCTACACAATAATAGGCCGCAGGATCTTCCACCACACTACCCTGGGCAATTTGTTTCTGCGCGGCTTGAACCGCGGCTATTTCAGAACGGCGGATGTCTTCGGGTTTTAAGGGAGTGAGGCTTGTAACCTCCTGGTCGACATGGGTAGTAATGGTACAAAGAGCCCTGCCTGCGGCGGCGACTGACGCACTGGTGAGGGGCCCGCAAACGCTTTCCAAACGTTGCTTAATTTCCTTAATAACGGCGGCTACTTCAGGGATATTATGGATTTGACCGTCAAGCATGGCGCGGGACTGATGTTCAATACGCTCGCATGCAAGAACGTCAAGGCCTGCGGCAGACGGCCGCGTGACTAAGCCTATCACGCTACGGGTCCCTATATCTAACGAGAAGCGAATTTCGTGATCTGACACACTGCTCACGTCCTTTAAGTACATTAGTACTATAAATTTCTGTACTAGACATACAAATCCTGCCGAACTATATGATATGTGGTCGAAATGTACCTGAATTTAGGCGAAAATGAGATTGCTCATGATCCTACCTCTGGATTTGTTTTCGGCAAATGTGGGTAAAATAGCATAAATACGCTAAAAACGGTAAAAAACGAATCTAAAGGGGTAAAAAGTTTCATAAATGCCAGAAGATAATCATTATTAAGGGAAAAAGGACCTTTTTCGATGTTGTAAAAGTCAAAAAGTCAAAGCATAATAAAGACAAAAGACCAAAAGTGGCAGGGGTGGTGGGAATGCAGAATCTGACCGATGAAATCGAAAGATATATTCGCCGGTTATTGGACGACGCGCAGGAAGGGGTTATAATGCTCCGGCGTAATGACCTGGCGTCTAAGCTAAGGTGTGTACCATCCCAAATTAGTTATGTACTGACAACCCGGTTCACCAGTGACCGGGGCTATATGGTGGAGAGTCGGCGAGGCAGCGGCGGTTATGTGCGAATTTGCCGTATCAGCTCCCGTGCCCCACGGGCAAACATGCTAGTGGAAAAGGTGGGTAGAGAAATTGATGCCCATCGCATGATGCAATTGCTGGAGGAGCTTCAGCAAGCCACCTTGTTATCGTGGAGAGAGAAGGAGATAATACGCGTGGTATTGGGTGGACATCATCTTGCACTGGATGACGACACACGGGCGCAACTCTTGAGAATATTGGTCAGTATATTAGGTGAGGATTTTTCCCATTATTAAGGGGGGATGCACATGTTATGCGATGACTGTAAAAAAAGGCCTGCGGTCGTACATCTCACAAAGATGGTGAATAATGAAAAATATGAAAAAAACTTATGCGAGCAATGTGCCAAGGAGACCGGGGAAGCGCAAATAGCGTTCCAACCCAAGTACTCCATTCACAACTTACTCGCGGGATTATTGAACTTCGAGCCCGGAACCGGGGCGGCCCTGACGAAAAATCAGGGAGTTATGCCCGTATGTGACAATTGTGGAATGAGCTATACCGAATTCAGCAGAAGCGGACGATTAGGCTGTGCGATGTGTTATACGCATTTTTCCCAGCAGTTGGAACCTTTACTGCGGAGAGTACAGGGAGGTACACAGCATGCAGGAAAGGTGCCCGGCCGGACCGGCGGAACATTGATGTTGAAAAATAAAATTCAGCAGTTGCGGCAGGATTTGCAGAAATATGTCTCCAATGAGGAATTCGAGAAAGCGGCTCTGGTTCGGGATGAGATTAAACAGTTGGAAAAGGACCTTAACGAAAAGGGGGGGGAGTAAATGTCGCTGAACAATATTCTGGACCAGCCCCTTACTTCCTGGATGAAAGACCCCGGACCGGATAATGATATTGTTCTCAGCAGCCGGATAAGGCTGGCCCGCAACATAGGGGTTATCCCGTTTCCCAATAGGGCAACAGAAGAACAATTAAATCAGGTCGTTGAAACCGTAAAAAACTCGGTGGGTGATCTGACGAAGGAGACAGGGACAGCCTTTATGTTTCTTGATCTGGATAAAATATCGCCCTTGGAGCGTTTTGTACTGGTGGAAAAGCATCTGATCAGTCCGGTACACGCGCAAGAGGCGAAGTACCGGGGTTTACTGACCGGGGCCGACGGCGTTGTAAGCATTATGGTAAATGAAGAAGATCATTTGCGGGCGCAGGTCATCCTGCCGGGGCTTCAGTTGGAGGAAGCGTGGCAGGTAGCCAACTCCGTGGATGATATTCTGGAAGCAAAGATGGATTTCGCTTTTTCAGAGCGTCAGGGGTATTTGACCAGTTGTCCGACAAACGTGGGCTCGGGTCTGCGGGCATCGGTGATGCTTCATCTGCCTGCTCTGGTAATTACGAATCAGATCGGGAGAGTACTATCGGCAATATCGCAACTGGGTTTGGCAGTGCGGGGCCTTTATGGCGAAGGATCGGAAGCGATTGGCAACATATATCAAATATCCAACCAAATGACGTTGGGATTTGCTGAACGGGAGATCGTGGAAAATCTACAAAGCGTAGCCGGACAGATTGTGGAACAGGAACGTTTAGCCCGCGATTATTTGTTCAAGAACAATAACGAGCAATTAGCCGACAGGGTTTTTCGGGCCTATGGTATCCTAAGCTGCGCGCGCATTGTCAGTTCCCAGGAAGCAATGAGATTGCTTTCCGATGTACGATTAGGGGTAGATTTGGGGATTATTCAAGAGATTGACCCGAAGATATTTAACGAACTCTTGGTGAAAACCAGACCGAATTTCCTGCAAAAGATTGCCCACCGTGATTTGGATGCCATGGGGCGGGATATGATGCGTGCGGAGATTATCCGTCAAACAATTAAAAGACAGACATAAAGGGGGAGACGAGAGATGTTTGGTAGATTTACGGAGAGAGCGCAAAGGGTAATGTTATTAGCACAAGAAGAAGCAAAGCGGTTCGGCCATAATTATATAGGTACCGAACATCTGTTGCTTGGATTGGTGCAGGAAGGGGAAGGGATCGCTGCCCGGGCGCTGTCCAGCTTGGGAATTGAAGCGGTGGCCGTCCGTGAGGCGGTTGAAATGATGATCGGCAAAAACATGGCGGCGCCTTTTGGAGAAATTGGCTATACACCGAGGGCAAAAAAGGTAGTGGAGCTTTCTTACGAGGAGGCACGTCATTTTGGGCATAATTATGTGGGGACGGAACACATCCTGCTCGGGCTGATTCGCGAAGGCGAAGGGGTTGCGGCCCGTGTGCTGCACGACTTAGGAGCGGACTTACAAAAGGTGCGGGTAAGGGTGATGGAACTGCTGGGCGGTTTCGCAGCCGCAGGTCCGGCACCTGCCTCGCATAAACCTCATCCCGGTAATGCAAACACACCTACCCTCAATGAATTTGGACGAGATTTAAATGTTTTGGCCAAGGAGAGTAAAATTGACCCGGTAATCGGGCGAAATAATGAAATTGAGCGTGTCATCCAGATCCTCAGCCGGCGGACCAAGAACAATCCGGTACTTATTGGGGAACCGGGTGTAGGCAAGACGGCGATCGCTGAGGGCTTGGCCCAAAAGATAGTTGAAGGAAATGTCCCCGAGATGTTAAAGGAAAAACGGGTTGTTTCTTTAAGTATGGGGTCGATGGTTGCCGGCTCAAAATACCGGGGCGAGTTTGAAGAACGCATGAAAAAGGTGATGGATGAAATTGTTCAGGCCGGCAATGTGATAGTGTTTATTGATGAACTGCACACTTTAATTGGCGCCGGGGGCGCGGAAGGAGCCATCGACGCGGCAAATATCCTAAAACCGGCTTTGGCCCGGGGAGAATTGCAGGTAATTGGGGCGACAACGCTGGATGAATATAAAAAACACGTAGAAAAAGATGCGGCCCTGGAGCGTCGCTTCCAGCCGATTATGGTGGGTGAGCCCAGCGCGGACGAGGCTATCGAGATTCTCAAAGGGCTGCGGGACCGATATGAAGCGCATCACCGCGCGAAAATCACCGATGAAGCGATTGTTGCTGCAGTTAGGCTGTCCGACCGATATATAACCGACCGGTTTTTACCGGACAAAGCCATTGATGCGATGGACGAGGCTGCGTCGCGCGTGCGCCTGCAAGTCTTTGTCGCCCCGCCGGGCATAAAAGAGGTCGAAGAGAAACTGGAGAAGGTCGGACAAGAAAAGGAAGCGGCTATTCAGGCGCAGGAATTTGAACAAGCGGCGAAGTTGCGTGATGAAGAACAAAAATTGCGACAAACGCTGGCCAGCCGTCAGAAAGAATGGCAACAACAACAAAACAGTGAAATGGTAACCGTGACAGAAGAGGACATCGCGCATGTTATTGGCAGTTGGACCGGTATCCCGGTGAAAAAATTGGCCGAAGAGGAAAGTGAACGTCTCCTGAGGATGGAAGCTATTCTCCATGAACGGGTAATCGGGCAGGATGAAGCGGTACAGGCGGTATCCAGAGCGGTACGCCGGGCGCGTTCCGGACTGAAGGATCCCAAACGCCCGACGGGTTCATTCATTTTCCTTGGCCCGACCGGCGTCGGCAAAACTGAATTGGCCAGGGCGTTGGCGGAAGCGATTTTCGGTGATGAGGATGCGATGATCCGCCTGGATATGTCCGAGTATATGGAAAAACACACGGTCTCACGTCTGGTGGGGGCACCTCCGGGGTATATCGGCTATGAAGAAGGCGGGCAGCTTACAGAAGCTGTACGGCGTAAACCCTATTGTGTTATTCTGCTGGACGAAATTGAGAAAGCCCACAGCGAGGTCTTTAACATTCTGCTCCAAGTCCTGGAGGACGGGCGGCTGACCGACGGAAAAGGGCGTACGGTGGATTTCCGCAATACGGTAATTATCATGACTTCCAACGTCGGCGCCCAACATCTGCGTAAAGATGCCCAGACCCTGGGTTTCCTTACCGGCGAGGAAGATGATAAGGATAACTTTAAACGGATGAAAGACCGGATTATGGAGGAAGTAAAACGTACGTTCCGTCCGGAGTTTTTAAACCGTGTGGACGAACTGATTATTTTCCACTCTCTCGCAGCTGAGCATCTGGTACAAATTGTCGATTTAATGCTTAGCAATGTGACAAAACGATTGGCTGAGAACGATATTCGTTTAGAGGTTACCGATGCGGCAAAAGCGCTGTTGATTAAAGAGGGGAATGACCCTATATACGGCGCCCGCCCATTGCGCAGGGCCATTCAGAAAATGGTGGAGGATCCTATATCCGAAATGATTCTCCGGAAAGAAGCTCAACCCGGTGTGCGGGTATTAGTTGACGCAAAAGATGGTCAACTTACTTTTAGCGGGAAAAATGCAGTGATGCAGGAATAATTTCCGATAACGGAGAAAAAGCACTCAGAAGCACTGAGTGCTTTTCCCTATACATATTGAAAGATCGGGAGTAGGGAGTAGGGAGCTGGGCCGGAAAAACGACAATGCAACGGTGATGATTCCGGATTGGCTCTCGTGACCTCGTCCTCTTTGCTTCTTGATTTCTTGGTGTAATTTTTTATTAGTCTTGGAGGAAGCATGGTGGCTAAGTCTAAAATCAAGTATGTTTGCCAAAATTGCGGATATGAGTCGGCGAAATGGCTGGGACGCTGCACGGAGTGCATGGCCTGGAATACTTTTGCCGAAGAAATAGAGCAAAAGGAACCCCCCCACGGCTTTGTCGGAGGTGCAGGACAGGTGCCCCGTGCCATTGCCGAAATTGAACCTTTAGCCGAAAAGCGGCTGCCCGCCGGGTTAAATGAATTTGACCGGGTACTGGGGGGCGGAATTGTTCCGGGATCCCTCTTTTTGGTGGGGGGGGACCCGGGGATCGGCAAATCAACATTATTGCTGCAGGTTGCCGACTTGATCAGCAGACGGCATGGTAAAGTGCTTTATGTATCCGGTGAGGAATCTGCGCATCAAACGCGCCTGCGTGCGGAGCGGCTGGGAAAACTGGCGCCGGAGCTCTATCTGCTGGCGGAGACTAATTTAACGGCAGTTGCCCATTGGCTTGCGGAGATGAAGCCGGTATTTGTGATTATCGATTCTATTCAAACCATGTATAATCCGGAACTGCCGACGGCTCCGGGCAGTGTCGGGCAAGTGCGGGAATGCACCGGGCAACTGCTGCGCATGGCCAAAAACGGGCATACGGCCATCGCAATAGTAGGTCATGTGACGAAGGAAGGAAACATTGCCGGCCCGCGCATGCTTGAGCATATGGTGGACGCAGTTCTGTATTTTGAGGGGGACAGGCATTACAGTTTTCGTATCTTACGGGCCGTGAAAAACCGGTTCGGGTCTACAAATGAGAGCGGTATTTTCGCTATGGAGGAGACAGGACTGGCGGAGGTTCTTAACCCTTCCGCCATGTTTCTGGCGGAACGATCGGCGGGGGTGGCGGGTTCGGTGGTCGTGGCTTGTATGGAGGGAACACGTTCATTACTGGTAGAACTGCAGGCTTTGGTGACCCCAACCTGTTTTGGGATGCCGCGACGGATGGCCGCGGGAGTGGACAGCAACAGGTTGAATTTATTGTTGGCGGTACTCGAGAAAAAAGTCGGTCTGCAATTACAAAGTCAGGATACATATATTAATGTGGCCGGAGGATTAAAGGTTGATGAACCGGCGGTAGATCTGGCGATTATCCTGGCGGCGGCTTCCAGTTTCCGCAATGCGCCCACAGCACCTGACATGGTAGTAATGGGCGAGGTTGGCTTGGCCGGCGAGGTACGGGCAATCATCCGGGTGGAACAACGGATACAGGAAGCGGTAAAATTGGGATTTAGGAGATTTGTCGTGCCACGGGGCGGGACAAAGGAGCTAGGGGCAAAATTTCCCGATGTAGAAATTATACCCGTTGCAAGTGTGGTTGAAGCAATGGATACTGTTTTGGGAGGCTAGGGATGAAGGAAACGGCAGGAGATGTTAAATTTCACCGTGCGTTGCGATCAATTTCTCCGGGGACTCCGTTGCGGGAGGGTTTGGAACATGTATTGCGGGCAAAAACGGGGGCCCTTATTGTAGTTTCCGATTTGCCGGCGGTTATGGAACTGGTTGACGGGGGATTTGCTATTGAATGTGAATATTCGCCGGCGCACCTATATGAATTAGCCAAGATGGATGGCGCCATTGTACTGAGCCAGGATGGAAAGAAGATCCGTTATGCCAATGTACATTTAGTGCCTAATTCCTCAATACCTTCCGCCGAAACCGGAACAAGACACCGTACAGCTGAAAGGGTCGCCAAACAAACGGGGGAATTGGTAATTGCCATATCACAGCGGCGCAATTTAATTACTATCTGGCAAGGGAGTAACCGTTATACGCTGAGGGATACGGCGGCTATTCTTTCCAAGGCGAATCAGGCGCTGCAAACTCTGGACAAATATAAAAAGGTTCTTAACCAAAGCCTGGTAAATTTGACGGCACTGGAATTCGAGGATTTGGTTACTCTAAACGAAGTAGCAGGGGTTTTGCAGCATGCGATTAAGGTATTGCGGATTTTCCGGGAAATAGAACGTTATATTCTGGAGCTTGGGGCGGATGGACGCTTGATCAGCATGCAACTGGAAGAATTAATGGGTAATATTGATGATAGCCTGCTCGTTATTCGGGATTACTGCATCACTTCGGATCAAAAAACCGCAGACTTAATCCGCGAACAAATAACCGCATTGCATGAAGAATTGCCGGAACCTATGGCCATTTGCCGGTTGCTGGGTTTCGGCAGCCATATAAGCACCTTGGATCTGCCGGTGGTTCCTCGCGGCTACCGGGTGTTGAAAAAGATTGTCAGGATACCAATGCCGGTTATTGAGAACCTGGTGCAATCCTTCCGCACGTTACATCGTATTAGTAATACGACAATCAGCGAACTCGATGATGTGGAGGGGATTGGGGAGGTACGGGCCAGGGCCATTAAAGACGGCCTAAAAAGGATTCGCGAACAGGCATTGCTGGATAGATATATTTAAAAGGATGGGGCTGGGGCCGACATGATTTTTGAGGCCCCGGCCCTTTTATTTTGTTTTGTATTGTTCGATATTTACATTTTCAACGAAACGGGCTATGCCACGATTTTCTTCCACCCGCACAATCCGGTATCGTTTGTTGTCTTCGGTTATCAATTCATCATCAATACTGACGGCAATCGGCACGCGCATAAGTTCCCGCCCGTCTTCTTCCGCATAGATATAATAATAGTCGTAGGGTTGGTCAGGCTTTTGATTGATGCTGTGCTTTAGGGGAAAGAAGTGATACAGGGCCACGAAGCAGGTGATCAGGATGAGGACGAAAACAATAATTTTATAGCTGCTGGTTCGCATTCTAAACACAGTTAGCTCACTCCTTGTCGGAGTCCGGATGCCTTTTCCCTTTGCGGAAAAAACGCAGGCCGCACAGATTTGTAAACTCAAGGCCCCGGAGCTGCGACAGCTTTTGCCATACGCTCCGCCAACTGCCCGCGCTGATATACAAATAAGCAATGCCGCCGACGGCGGCTATGCCCACCAACCAAAGCAGATTACGCCAGGGGACACTGTTATCATTAAATACTGCGGGCGTTGCTTTCCCCGGAGGTGCTGCTTCCGCGGAACCTACGCCGGGCGTGGGATCCTGTGGTCCGCCAAGGACGGCGGGGATTGATTCAGCGAACAAAGAGGCGCTTTTTTGCGACTCATCAAGGGTTAACCCTTCTGTGCCGATTTCAATTAATATATTGCGGGGATTAATATCCTGGTTGTAGTGGCCCCGGGCGAAAAATATGCCTCTGATTAATTGGGGATACTGCGCATCCGTAGCAGCCTTAAGCCGTTTAGCGTAATCCAGGGTTGTCGGCATATAGGGATTTGCCCGCCCCACGACGATGACAACTTTTGCATATAGTTCGTTGTTTACCGCTAATCTGTACCCGGTAACGGGTGCACTGTCCCGGTGAATATCGAATAGCGCGGCAGGCTGTTCACTTAAAAGACGGACTGCGGTCCGGCGTGAGCGGATATAGGCATTCGCATCATGGGGATCATGCGATGTCTTGTCATGGTTGACGGTATAGCCCAGAGAACGCAGTTTTTCAGCAAAAGCATCGCCAACTTTCATAATGGATCCATTACCACGTATAGAAGCCGTACCATCGGAGGGAATATATGATTCATCGGTGTGACTGTGGTAGAGGGAGATTAATTTGCCGCCAACACCGTTGGCTGCCGGGAGGGCAAGAGCTTCCCGCCATGCCTGGGCTGTTTCCTCCCGTACATAGTCGGCATAGGCTAAGTACCCCACCAGACGGGAGATATGGTAAAGTTTATTGTCTTCCGTAATGAACTCGTCGCCGACCGTGGTCTCCAGCCCTGTTTCCAACAGGACATTGTTGGTGGCGGAGTCAACAATAGTGTAATAAACCCCCGGTTGATGATCCTGGTGAATTGTTTCCGCATTTGCCAGGGCCAGGAAATGAAAAAAGAGCCAATAAAAGGCAAGCAAGCCACAACGTTTCATGCTATTCACACCTTCCCCTCACTATTAAAGATAGCGTACCCTGAGGTTATTGAAATATGCATAATGCTGTTTCAAGAAAAAATTATGGAAACATTATTGACACGATGGGCAAACGTATGCTAAAATTAAAAAATTTGACTTTGAAAGTTAGGATATGGTATAATGAACAGCAGGGGGTGTTGGCATGTTCAAAATTGGGGACAAGGTTGTTTATCCCATGCATGGAGCCGGCATCATTGAGGCTATAGAAGACCGGGAATTTATGGGGTGTGTGCAGTCCTATTATGTTATGAAACTGCCTTTTGGCGGTATGAAAGTAATGATTCCCCTAAATAATGTGGAGAATATCGGTCTACGGCAAGTGGTCGGCATGACAGAAATAAATAAGGTATTTAATATCTTAAAAGACCGAAAAAAGACGGCGGCAACTACCTGGAACCGTAGAGTGAAAGCCCATATGGATAAGATGAAAAGCGGCGACATCTATGAGGTTGCGGAAGTTGTACGGAACTTGGCCCTGCAGGACCGGGAAAAACGTCTTTCCACCGGCGAACGCCGATTGTTGGAGAATGCCCGGCAAATCCTGATTAGCGAGTTGGTACTCGCCCAGGATATTGAAGAGCAAAGCGCAGCGCTTCAAATAAGCGAAATGTTAAAATAGTCCACAAGAATATGCGAAAATACGTTAGAAGTTCTGACGTATTTTTTTCTTGATTAATGGATAAAACTAACAAAAAGCCGGTATTGTTGCTGCAGGTTATTGCTCAACGCAGGGCGATGCAGGTATAATAAGGGTGAGAAAGGAGGTGTCGTATGATTGATAAGTTATTAGCCATTTTGATTAGTGGTTTAAGTGCTTGGGGTGGATACATACTTTTTTTGAGAGGGATACCTGTTTTATCTGAACTGTTGGATCGCTCACTGTTTAACGGCTTCAATTTTTGGCCGTTGGTCGGCGCCGTATTGGGTGGTATCTTGGGGTTGCTGTTTTCACCTTGGCTAATCCAACGCTTTTGGCAATTTACGTTATGGATTGAATCGCGTTTAAACAAGATTCCCTTGTCTGACATTATGTCTGGTGCCCTTGGATTAACAATCGGACTTATAATTGCTAATTTAATAGGCGTCGCCTTTTCCCATTTACCCGTGGTGGGCAACATTCTTCCCGTGGTGCTCAGTATTATCCTGGGATATTTAGGGATAAATCTGATGGTGAAAAAACGGGAAGAGTTAGTCGGGTTGTTTACCACTCTGCCCTGGGTTGGAGGAAAGGAAAGGAACCGTGATAAAGTAACTCAAAGTAACATTTATCAATATAAGATACTGGACACCAGTGTAATTATTGATGGTCGGATAGCGGATATTTGTCAGAGTGGTTTTCTGGAAGGAACGCTGGTTATTCCCGTTTTTGTATTGGAGGAGCTTCAGCATATTGCGGACTCCTCAGATCTCCTGAAAAGGAATCGTGGACGGCGAGGGCTGGATATCCTGAACCGCATACAAAAAGAACTGGGAATGTATGTCCAGATAGATAATCGGGATTTTGAGGATATCAGCGAGGTGGATCGCAAGCTGGTAAAACTGGGTCAGTTGCTGAAAGCGAAAATTGTTACCAATGATTATAATCTGAACAAGGTTGCTGAATTGCAAGGGGTTCCCGTCCTAAACATCAACGAATTGTCAAATGCAGTGAAACCGGTGGTTTTGCCGGGTGAAGAAATGGTAGTCCATATCATTAAGGACGGAAAAGAGTTTGGACAAGGCGTAGCCTATTTGGATGACGGTACCATGATTGTCGTTGACGGCGGTAAAAAGCATATCGGTGAAACGATTGGCGTTTTGGTTACCAGTGTATTACAAACGGCGGCGGGGCGGATGATATTTGCCAAACCGAAAGCCTTGGAGAGAGCGTTGTAAATTTCCTGCGAGAAAAGCCCGCAAGGTTTAAACTTTGCGGGCTTTATTATAGTGTAAAGGTTGGCGATGCTGATGGTAACGGCGATAATTGCGGCGGCGGGGCGGGGAGCCAGAATGGGCCAGGGGGTGAACAAAGTATTTATTCCCCTGGATAAACGCCCGTTAATTAGTTATACCCTCGAGGTCTTTGAAAAGTGCGGAGTCATTGAGGAAGTAATTTTGGTTGTGGGAAAAGATGATGCCGAACATGCCCGGTCACTGGTGGACGAATACAAATGGCAGAAGATCAGATCCATAGTTGTCGGCGGTGCGGAACGCCAACATTCCATCGCTAATGCATTAAAAAGCTTATCTCTGAAAACAAGCTGGGTGGTTGTACACGATGGAGCGCGGCCTTTTGTGAACGGGGATTTGCTGGCAAGAACGGTGGCGGAGGCCCGGCAGTGGGGAGCCGTGGGCGTGGCCGTGCCGGTAAAAGATACAATCAAAATAGCCGATGGAGAAGGGTTTGTCGCACAAACGCCTGACAGAAGCCGCCTGTGGGCCATGCAGACGCCGCAGGTCTTTTCCCGGGCAATACTGGAAAGGGCGTATCAATATTGTGAAGAAGCAGGTGTCAAAGTAACGGATGACGCGGCCTTGGTAGAATCTTTAGGTGTTAAAGTTAAACTGCTCATGGGAGACTATAGAAATATCAAAATAACGACGCCGGAAGACTTATTGTTTGCAAAGGCCATATTGAGGAGGGAAAACTTGTGCGAATAGGGATTGGTTATGATGTGCACCGCTTGGTTGAAGGCAGAAAACTGATCTTGGGCGGGGTTGAAATACCGCATTACCGGGGACTACTGGGACACTCAGATGCCGACGTGCTGGTGCATGCGGTTATGGACGCGCTGCTGGGTGCCGCCGGCGCGGGGGATATCGGAAAGCATTTTCCTGACAGTGATGAGCGTTATAAGGGGATTTCCAGCTTGCGCTTGTTGGAATCGGTGCGGAAGCATTTGGCGGATAAAGGTTACAGGGTTAATAATATCGATACGGTGATTGTGGCCCAAAAGCCTAAACTTGCGCCGTACCTGGAACTTATGGCGGTAAGTATTGCGGAAACATTGGAGACGGAAAGGGAACGTGTTAATATTAAAGCTACGACGACGGAGGGGCTTGGCTTTGCCGGCGCGGAAGAAGGAATTGCCGCCCAGGCTGTTGCGATGATTGTCCATAATTAAACTTGTACGACGCGGAATCCCCTGCATAATAAAATTAAATTTGCAGATAGTATAACTAATTATTTATATCAATGAAAGGGGATGCAATGATGACAGTTAAAGCGCTGCTCCGTACATCGCTGGTTGTCGCGATGCTTGTGTTTGCTCCGGTGCACCAGGCCTTTGCCGCCGGCTTAAATTTATATTTTCATCTCTACACTATCGATGGAATGGCGATCGGGGAAATACGTTTTGACGACCAAGTGGCTTTTAGATTACGGGTTGCAACCGATGGCGCCAGGCCGGTAATTTCTCTGCAGAAGTCCGGCGGGGGACAGGAAATTTCGCCCGATATTACCAACGGCATGTTTATGCTGCGGTTAACGGGATCGGAGGATTAAGGCTCACACCGGTGGCGGTGGAGGGGTAAAATGCCGTGAAAATCCTCTGTGCCAGATTTTCTGAAGGGTCGCCCTTTGTGGTTTTTGGGTCTGACAGGAAGCATAATTTCATAATGGTTTCCGCTTTCGCCTCAGGCTCGGCGCAAGCCGGGTTTTCTCAACGTATAGGCAAGTATATCCGCTGGGGTGGAAATTCCTCCGCTACGGACGAGACCCTGCGCCGTTACCGCAAGCGGAGCTTACGACGGCTGGAGGTCAAAGTCCCGCTCCGGCCCACCCCCTGACTTGTGAATCCTAAAAGCCGCGCAGCGGTTTTTTTATTTGAAGGATAAGTGCCAAAGATAGAGAATAAAAAATAGTCGATGTTTCCCAAAGTTATTAGCGATACAGGAGGACAAGAAGAGATGGATCAACCGGTACGTGTACGTTTTGCTCCGAGTCCAACGGGGCCTTTTCATATCGGGGGTGCGCGGTCAGCTTTATTCAATTGGCTGATTGCCCGGCAAACCGGCGGTAAACTTATTTTACGTATTGAAGACACTGATTTGGAACGTTCCAGTAAGGAATCCGAAGAAAATATTAAGGATGCTTTACGCTGGCTGGGGCTGAACTGGGACGAAGGGATTGATGCAGGCGGAGATTACGGGCCTTACAGACAAACGGAGAGGCTCGATATCTATCGCAAATATACAACGGAGTTATTGGCGACGGGTAAGGCTTATCATTGCTATTGCAGTGAAGAAGAATTGGAGGCTGAACGCCGGGAACTTACGGAGAAAGGTGAGACGCCGCGCTATCTTGGAAAATGCCGCCACTTGAGCGCTGCGGAAAAGGAGGCGCTTTGTGCCCAGGGGCGACGTCCTGTGGTAAGATTTCGGGTGCCGGAAGGAGAGGCGATTGTATTTCAGGACCTGGTACGCGGCAAGGTGGTATTTGAATCCGATGGAATAGGTGACTTTGTGATCGTAAAATCCGACGGTATCCCGGTGTATAATTATGCGGTTGTTATCGACGATGCGACAATGCATATCAGTCATGTAATTCGCGGGGAAGAACATTTGTCCAACACACCGCGCCAGCTTTTGCTGTACAAGGCACTGGGATTTACACCTCCGCAGTTTGCGCATATCTCGCTTATTTTGGGGAAAGACAGAACCAAGATGAGCAAAAGACATGGTTCTACGGCGGTGGAACAGTATAAAAACAAAGGCTACCTATCGGCCGGGCTTATTAATTTTCTCGCTTTACTCGGCTGGTCGCCCGCCGATGAACGGGAGTTTTTTACCTTGGATGAGTTGGTGCGGCAATTCTCCCTGGAGCGGGTGGCAAAAAACCCGGCTATCTTTGATGTCGATAAGCTTAACTTTATAAACGGGCATTACCTGAAACAGCTTTCTGTCCGAGACTTAACGGATTTGGCGGTGCCGCACCTTGTTGCTGCCGGATACCTGACCGGACAGGAGGCTAAAGACAACAGAGGCTGGCTGGAACTGGTGGTAGACGCCGTGCGGGAATACATAAGTTACGCCGCGGAAATTACGGAACATGTGGATGTATTTTTCAATGATCAGCCGGAACTGGAAAACGAGGAAGTGCGGGAAATCCTGCAGGCGGAGGAGATCCCGCTGGTAATGGAGACCTTTAAAGAGAAGATCAAAGCGGCCGCAGAGTTAGATGTACCCTCGGTTAAGGCCATCCTCAAGGGACTGACAAAGGAGTTGAAGGTTGGCGGTAAGAAAGTGTACATGCCGATTCGCATTGCCCTGACCGGTAAGGCACACGGACCGGAACTTGACTGTTTAATTGCTATCCTCGGTAAAGAGCGAACGATTAACAGGATTGATGCAACGCTGACGAAAATTTGAATTGACACCCGTGGCCGATATTAAATATAATAAATTAACAATATATAGGGATGGGAAGCCGGCGGCCGGCGAGGATGTTTCTTAAGGCGGGCGCGGATCCGGTCCCGGGGAAAAGGGTATGACTGGGAGAGTAGGTAATGAACTTGCCGCAGAGAGGCGCCGTCTTGGGCTGTGAGCGGTGCCGGCGAGAATTATTGAAATGCACCCATGAACCATAGGCTGAACGTTAGTAGATCCTAAGGACTGCTAAGTAGGCTGTTTCGGCTGCCACCGTTATCGGCCCGAGAAGAATTGGCATTGACCAGTTCAAACAGGGTGGGACCGCGAAAACTTTCGTCTCTGTAATCAGAGGCGGGGGTTTTTTTGTTTTTTCAGAACCGAGATAAAATGTCGCTGTGTTGGTGCGCGGTGAAAAAATAGTTCAACTAGCAAAAGGAGGGGGTCTTTAATGTTTGCTCGCCTTCGTAAAGACATCCAGGCGATCTTTGAGCGTGATCCGGCCGCCAAAAGTGTGCTGGAAGTGGTTTTATGCTATCCTGGCTTGCATGCAATCTGGCTGCACCGTATTAGTCACCGGTTATTCAAGCGGAAGTTCGTTGTCCTGCCACGCCTGATATCCCAATTTGCCCGTTGGTTAACGGGTATAGAAATTCACCCCGGCGCGACAATCGGGGAAGGTTTATTCATTGATCACGGTATGGGGGTGGTCATTGGAGAAACGGCTGAACTGGGGGATAACGTGACTTTGTATCAGGGCGTCACCCTGGGCGGCACGGGCAAGGAAAAGGGCAAACGGCATCCAACCCTTGGCAACAACGTGTTGGTTGCCACCGGGGCTAAGGTATTGGGGTCCTTTAAAGTAGGGGACAATTCGAAGATTGGGGCGGGGGCCGTAGTATTAAAGGAGGTGCCGCCCAATTCTACCGTGGTGGGGATTCCCGGACGGGTTGTATTGCAGGACGGTAAAAAGGTGGCCTCAAGCATGCCGGAGGCCAATGTTGATTTTAACCACCAAAATGATCCTGATCCGGTGGCGGAAATGCTTACATGTATGCAACGGAACCTTGTAAGGTTGGAACAGCGAATCGAAGAACTGGAGGAGGACAGAAAAAAGCGTGATTAGAGTATATAATACATTGACAAAACAAAAAGAGGAATTCGTGCCCCGTGAGCCAGGCAGGGTTTCCATCTATGTATGCGGGGTTACGCCCTATAATCATCCCCACATTGGCAATGCCCGTCCGTTTATAACCTGGGATGTGATTCGCCGCTATTTGGAATATCGGGGATTCGAAGTACAACACGTACAGAACTTTACGGATATAGACGACAAAATCATAAATGTGGCGCAAAAAGAAGGGCGTAAATGGCAGGAGATAGCCGATCGGTATATTGAAGCCTATTTTAAAGACATGGACGCCCTGCATATTAAAAGAGCCCATGTTTATCCAAGGGTATCGGAACATATCGCGGAAATTATCGACGTTGTACAGACATTGGTGGATAGGGGATACGCATATGTTATGGATGGAGACGTATACTATGAAGTCAACAAGTTTGACGGGTATGGTAAATTATCGGGCAGAATACTGGAGGACATGAAAGCGGGAGCGCGGGTTGATGTCAATGACCGGAAGAAAAATCCGATGGATTTTGCTTTGTGGAAGGCGGCAAAACCGGGTGAACCTTCCTGGCAAAGCCCCTGGGGCTTTGGCCGGCCGGGCTGGCATATTGAATGTTCCGCGATGTCTTTGAAATACCTGGGCACAGGCTTTGATTTTCATGGTGGAGGAAGCGACCTGATTTTTCCTCACCATGAAAACGAAATTGCCCAGTCGGAGGCTTGCACAGGAGAATGCTTTGCGCGTTATTGGCTGCATAACGGGTTTATCACGGTCAATGAGGAAAAGATGTCCAAGTCACTGGGGAACTTTTTTTTAGTGAGGGATGTTTTAACCCATTTCGACCCGGAAGTCCTGCGTTTTTTTGTACTTAGCACGCATTACAGGAGTCCGCTGGACTTCAGCGACGATAAACTGGCCGAGGCAAGCCGGGCTTTAGGCCGTCTGCAAAACACCCTGGAAGCCGTCCGCGGCTACACAAAGCAACGGGTTGCTACACGGCCGGCCCAGACGGACGCCGCAACGGAAAAGCTGGAGCAGGTTATAGACAAGGCACGCGTGGACTTCTGTACGGCGATGGATGATGATTTTAATACGGCGCAGGCAATTGCTGTATTATTTGACCTGACAAGGGACATTAATACATTCATCGGAAACTCCCGGCCCGTGCCGGAGCCGGAATTTAAATATCTCATGACCCAGGCGGAAGACATTTTCATGGAGCTGGGCGGCATCCTCGGTTTGTTTGCCAAAAAAGAGGATCATGACGCAAACCTGGAATTGGTAGAAAATCTGATGCAGTTGGTAATCAATATACGGCAACAGGCAAGGCAAAACAAGGATTGGACCACGGCTGATCTTATTCGCGACTGTCTGCAGCAGATGGGGATTATTATCGAAGATACTCCGCAAGGACCAAGGTGGAAAAAGAAGTAATGACAACAACCAACTTTCTGGAATTTTGCCGAAGCCGGCTTGCTCATATCAGCCCCGTGTCGCAGCATGTGACCGGCGAGCATACGCAGGCGAATCAGATGCATCCTTTAGTGCTTGCGTACGTAGGTGATGCGCTATATGAATTATTCGTCCGGTTGACTGCTTTAGGGCATGAAACAAAGGTCCGCCATCTGCACAGAATGGTTACCGGACTTGTTAAGGCTTCCACCCAGGCGGGTATCCTTAAGAACATTGAGCATCAATTGACGGAGGAGGAGCAAACCGCCGCCAAACGGGGACGGAATGCAAAAACGGGACATACTCCGAAGAATGCGACAGTTGTGGATTACCGGCTTGCCACCGGCTTTGAAGCATTGCTGGGCTATCTTTTTTTTACGGGAAATGATGACCGCTTAACCGAAATATTGAATTTAGCTGTAAGTGAAGGAGAAAGAATAATTAAATCTTCAGATAAATAATGATATAATGGAAGTGGTAATTTACATTAAGGGGAAGAGATTATGCGTGTCACATTATTGCAATATACACCTGAGCCGGAACGCACGGCTGCCGCGGCGGCCAGATTGTGTTATTCCCCGGTGGGGGCGGAAACGATTAAGGAACGGATGACGGATGAGCAAGCGCATAGATTTTTAGCGAAAATTGTCAGTACAGGTCACTACTCGACCATGGAACACGTCAGCTTTACTTTTGCCATTGAGGGTGTATCCAGGGTGCTGACCCATCAACTGGTGCGGCATCGCATCGCTTCTTATTCGCAACAGTCGCAGCGCTATGTTAAAGAACACGATTTTGAATATATTGTACCGCCTTCGGTGGTCGGCAACCCGGAAGCACGGCGCAAGTTTGAGCAACTGATGCGGGAAGTGCGGCGGACATATGATGAGTTGGTGGCTTTAGGTGTGCATCAGGAGGACGCGCGGTACGTGCTGGCCAATGCGACTGAAACGAAGATTGTGGTAACGATGAACGCCCGTTCGTTGCTGCACTTTTTCACTTTACGCTGTTGTAACAGGGCGCAATGGGAAATTAGGGATTTGGCAAGGGAAATGGTACGGCAAGTTAGGGAAGTTGCCCCGACACTGTTTAAACAGGCCGGGCCGGCATGCCTGCTAGGTCCGTGCCCGGAGGGGACAATGACCTGCGGGAAGTCGGCGGAGATGAGAGAAGCATATTTGGAAAGCAAAGGATGATGATATGTCCGAAGAAGTAATTGCCGGCCGCAATCCGGTGGTTGAGGCGTTGAAAGCCGGCCGCCCTATCAATAAAATATTGCTTACCCGCATGGGCAGGCCCGGGGCTTTCTCCGAAATAACCAGGCTGGCCAAGGAACAGGCGATTGTGGTCCAAGAGGTGGAACCGGCAAAACTGGATGCCTTGTCTTCCGGTGTCAAACACCAGGGGGTTATTGCTCTGGCGGCAGCCAAAGAATATGTCGAACTCGACGTCTTGCTGCAGGAACTGACAAAAAAGGAAGCTCCCCCCTTACTGGTGCTTTTGGATGAACTGGAGGATCCGCATAACTTCGGGGCTATTCTGCGCACCTGTGAAGCGGTGGGGGTTGACGGGGTGCTGATACCGAAGCGCAGAAGTGTATCCCTTACGGCGACGGTGGCGAGAATTTCTGCCGGCGCCATCGAATACGTCCCGGTAGTCCGGGTCGGTAACATAGCACAAATTATCGAAAAATTGAAGAAATTAGGCTACTGGGTAGTCGGCGCGGATATGGCGGGGACGCAGGTCTACTATCAAAGCAACCTGACAGGCCCCCTGCTCGTAGTCATGGGCAGTGAGGGGAAAGGGTTAAGGCCTTTGGTAAAAGACCAATGCGATTTTTTGGTGCGTATTCCGATGAAGGGCAAAGTCAATTCTTTGAATGTTTCGGTAGCGGGCTCATTATTGCTTTACGAAATACTACGGCAAAGGGAGCAAACACCGCCATGAAAAAATGGTTAATTGGTATCATCGCATTGATTTTTGCGATTGTGACCGGGGCAAGTGCCGGTGTCGTGCTCAATTCAGCCTCGGTTTTTGCCGGAGTGAAAGTAGACGGTGAGAATTTGGGCGGTATGAGCCGGGGGGAAATGGAGAACTGGCTGCGTAGTAAAGCAGCCGCGGCTGCGAAGAAGAAACTTACTTTCTATTATCAGGATATCAAATATAGTGTCGATCCGCAGCAAATTGAATATTCCCTTGATGCGGCCGGCACTGCTGAAGCAGTGTGGCGCTACGGGCGCGAAGGGTCCTGGTGGCACCGTATAAAATCAATATATTCTGCCCGCGTTCATGGCTATGAAGTACCGGTCAGTATTCACTACAGCGAAGAACGGCTGAATAAATTGCTGGCCCAGTGGGCTGGGAAAATTGACCGTCCGCCCAAAAACGCTTCATTAAGTTTGGAAACCGGGAAAATCATTCCGGAACAGATTGGGCGCCGTGTGGACATTGAGCAAAACAAAGAGCAGCTGCTCAGGATGCTGCGGGAAAAATCGGCACAATCACCGATTTGTGTACAGGAAGTATCACCGCGTATTTCCGCATCAGACATCGAAAAGTCCGGGGTTAAGGACTTATTGGGGATTTATACTACTTATTTTAATAGTAATGATATTAACAGGACTACGAATATCCGGTTGGCGGCGGAGAAGATCAATGGAATTCTCTTGCAGCCGGGGGAAGTGTTTTCATATAATGATATCGTGGGGCCACGGGATATACAGTATGGATTTAAAGAAGCCATGGAAATAGTGGATGGGGAATTAGTGCCGGGAATTGGCGGAGGAGTTTGCCAGGCGTCATCGACACTTTATAATGCGGTTCTGTTTGCCGGTCTGCAGATCGTGGAAAGAACCAATCATTCTAAACCGTTGTCCTACGTGCCTTTGGGCCGGGACGCGACGGTAGCGTACGGATCGCTGGATTTTAAATTTGCCAATAACTTTCCCGTTCCGGTGATGATATTGGCTGAGGTGCAAGGCAATCAACTGAAGATGGGGGTATTCGGTAAAGACACTTCCGGAGAAACTGTGCAAATTGCAGTTATTAATCAACGGGAAATTCCCCAGGGTATTACCGAACGACCGGATCCCACCCTGAAGGCCGGCGAAAAGAAGGTGGAAGAGCCGGGCAGTCCGGGCTATGAAGTAACTGCGCTGCGGATTTGGCAGAGGAACGGTAAAGAAGTGCGCCGGGAAGTATTGTCCACGGACCAATACCTGCCCACAAATACGATAGTACGGGTTGGTGGGAAATCCCTGAATGATCCGCTGAATCTTCCACCGGCGGCTACCACCATGGCGCCTGTCCGCCAGGAGCCCGGGAAAAAAGGGGCGGATGGGGAAAAGCTGCCGGGGAAAATGAAAGAGGAGAAAGTCCGGGAACAAACGCGCAATTAGAACAAAGCGGTCAGGGAACAGCACTGCATAGAGGAGCAATCCCCCATGGATATATTAATCGTCGACGGATATAACGTGATCAACGCCTGGCCGGAGTTAAACAAACTTAAAGAAACAAACTTTGATCAGGCCAGGGGGCGGCTAATTCAGTGGCTGGCGAGCTACGCCGGTTATAAAGAACTGGAAGTAATTATTGTGTTTGACGCCCATATGGCGAAGGGAAATCATATACGGCACAGTGAGGAAGCCGGCGTCCAAGTGGTGTTTAGTGAAGAAGGAGAAACGGCCGACAGTGTAATTGAGAAGTTGGTCTATAGTTATAAAAATGCGGAAAAGCGAACCGTTTTCGTGGCGACAGGAGACTTCGCCGAGCAATTGACTGTGTTGGCCGGCGGCGCTTTTCGCGTATCCATCCGTGAATTGCAAAGCGCTGTATTGGCGGCTGCACGGGAAATCTCCGAAAGGCATGGGGAATCGGCCGGGGGGAGGAGACCTTTGGAAGGAAGGCTGCAAACCGGCATAATCCAGAGACTGGAGGAGATAAGAAGGCAGAGATGACCACCACCGCTTGAGAAAAGAGAGCTTGACTAGTTGCTAAATGTTAAGATATAATTTGTTCTGTAGATGGAGAACGATGTGCACGTAGAGTGCCTTCACGAGTTCTGGCAGCATAAGAATTTAGAATGGGGGGGGCGATCCGAGCGTGCGGACTAGTGCACAACGTGATATTTTATCAAGTTTTGACAGCTTGACGGATGAAGACATAGTATTTGATGCTAAAGAGAATAATAATACGGTTGCACTGGAATTCCTGATTAATAAATATCGCAACTTTGTAAGAGCTAAAGCACGGTCTTATTTTTTAATCGGTGCAGACCGGGAAGATATTATTCAAGAAGGCATGATCGGATTGTATAAAGCTATTCGCGATTTTCGCAACGATAAGCTTTCCTCTTTTCGGGCTTTTGCCGAACTCTGTGTAACCAGACAGATTATTACGGCGATTAAAACAGCAACACGGCAAAAACATATCCCGCTTAATTCCTATGTTTCTTTGAATAAACCGATTTATGATGAGGACTCCGACCGTACATTGCTGGATGTTCTTTCCGGCTCAAAGATCTCCGATCCGGAGGAACTGGTCATCAGTCAGGAAGAATTTATCGACATTGAAGAAAAAATGGGTGAGATTCTTAGTGACCTCGAATGGAAGGTGCTCATGTCTTACCTGGACGGTAAATCATATCAGGAAATTGCCGGCGATCTTGAGCGGCATGTAAAATCAATTGATAATGCCTTGCAACGTGTGAAGCGTAAATTAGAACGGTATTTGGATGCCAGAGCGGAGGGGCAGGAGGAAGTAAAGCCGTCCCGGACCGGTACGCAGGGCAATAAAGGACCGGCTTTTTCACTGAGGGATGATGAAGCAGATATAGACGAAGAAAATTAAACCCTCGGGCCGGTAGAAAAAAGAGGCTGAAAGCCCATTAAGGCTTATCAACCTTTTTTTATTTTGCCAAAACAGCAGAGGAACGTGGTTGGGGCGAAAATAATCAAGGTGTTTTATTGCCGGAAGCGTCGGGATTGCAAGCTCGAATAACGGCATAAGACATCGCATACGGCACACGGAAAAATACGCGGAAAAACAGTTGCTATGCGATATTCCCTATGATATAATCATAAAGTGTCGGCGGTAGAATGTGGTTTGGAGCGGCGACTGAAGAATGTTAATAGTTGCCAATACAAAATACATTGACAAAAGACGATAGATATAATAAAATAATCTTCGTCACCAATACGCCGGCGTAGCTCAATTGGCAGAGCAGCTGATTTGTAATCAGCAGGTTGCGGGTTCGAGTCCCATCGCCGGCTCCAATTGAGACGTGAGAAATGAGAAGTGAGAAATGTGAATCTCACCTCTAACCTCTCACCTCCCACATCTAATACGGAGAGGTTCCCGAGTGGCTAAAGGGAGCAGACTGTAAATCTGCCGGCGCTGCCTTCGCTGGTTCGAATCCAGCCCTCTCCACCATTATGTTTTACCTTCAACGACGCGGGGTGGAGCAGTCTGGCAGCTCGTCGGGCTCATAA
>DHRA01000022.1:24843-36441 GCA_002411145.1 Firmicutes bacterium UBA5324
GCTCGTCGGGCTCATAACCCGAAGGTCGTAGGTTCAAATCCTGCCCCCGCAACCAAAACATCATCTGCTGGTGTAGCTCAGTCGGTAGAGCGTATCCTTGGTAAGGATAAGGTCACCGGTTCAATCCCGGTCACTAGCTCCATATATGGCGGCGTAGCTCAGTTGGCTAGAGCATGCGGTTCATACCCGCAGTGTCCGGGGTTCAAATCCCTGCGCCGCCACCAGCAATACCACCAACCATGCGTTGGTGGTATTTTTATCAACAGTCCTTTGGCGGCGAATAATAATGAAGAGAACTGGGCATAAATGAAGCAAACATACCCGGGGCGGGGGCCACGCAGCCGGCAAGGAATTCTGTTGACATTGTTTTTTTGTTATGATATAGTTTATAAGCGACCACGCTCACAAGAGTAATTGTGGATTTGTTTTTTTCAGGAGGTGTCAGGCAATGCGTGTCGGTATAACTTTGGCTTGTACAGAATGTAAACAACGTAACTATGCTACTACGAAAAATAAAAAGAATGATCCGGACAGAATTGAACTAAACAAATATTGCAAATTCTGTAAAAAACATACTGCTCATAAAGAGACAAAATAGTACGCCGGAAGTGTAGGCCAGTAGCTCCAATTGGTAGAGCGGCGGTCTCCAAAACCGCATGTTGGGGGTTCGAGTCCCTCCTGGCCTGCCATACAATTATTTTTACGGGGATATTTGGCTACATAAATTACAAGGTGGCATTAGACAGGGATGTGATAAAGTGAACGTCCAGGAGCATGGCCAAAAAACTAAGTTTACTAAATTTTTGCGGGAAGTTAAGGCGGAAATAAAGAAAGTTGCCTGGCCAAATAAGAAGGAACTACAATCTTTCACGGCCGTAGTATTTGTTACAGTAGTAATAGTAGCTGCGGTCATTTGGGTTATGGACAGCTTTTCAAATAAAGTTATTTCTTGGATTATCCGCGTTTAAGGGGGTGAGGGAAAGCTTACAGGTGTCAGCACCTAAAAGGCTTCCCTTGGCATGGAAACAGAAAGTCAGTGGTATGTAATTCACACGTATTCCGGTTATGAAAACAAAGTGAAAGCGAATCTCGAAAAGAAAGTAAAATCCATGGGCATGGAAAATGAGATTTTCCGGATCATGGTACCAATGGAAGATGAAATCGAAATAAAAGACGGTAAAAAGAAGATATCAAAAAAGAAAGTATTTCCAGGTTACGTTCTTGTGGAGATGATCGTGAATGACCGGTCATGGTATGTGGTCAGAAACACACCTGGAGTAACCGGGTTTGTAGGCTCCGGCACTAAACCAATACCACTAAACCCCAGGGAAATAAAAAATATTCTCAAGAACATGGGCGTTGATGATGCAAAACCGCGTGTTGAATTCAGCATAAAGCAACACGTCCGCATTATCGCCGGACCATTTGAGAATTTTGTCGGCAGTGTAGAAGAGATAAATTATGAAAAAGGCAAGCTTAAAGTGCTGGTTTCGCTATTCGGCCGGGAAACTCCCGTGGAGTTGGATTTTGGCCAAGTAGTCAGACTATAGAGTTGGCAGTGAGCATGCGGTAGCTTAAGAACAGATGAGGCTTTCCGCGCGGATGCCGACAGTGGGAGGGCTGCTCCGCCCGCTAATAACCACATTTGTCTAAAAAAGGAGGTGTAGATTAATGGCTAAAAAAGTTGCGAAAATCGTAAAATTACAGTGCCCCGCCGCAAAGGCAACACCGGCGCCTCCTGTGGGTCCTGCCTTGGGCCAAGCTGGTGTAAACATTATGGCCTTTGTTAAAGAATTCAATGAGAGAACTGCGAATCAAGTCGGATTAATCATCCCGGTGGAAATTACCGTATTTGAAGACCGTTCTTTTACGTTTGTTACCAAGACCCCTCCGGCGGCTATCCTATTGAAAAAGGCTGCCGGCATTGAAACCGCATCCGGGGAACCCAATAAGAAAAAGGTTGCCAAAGTATCCCGTGCAAAAGTACGTGAAATTGCGGAAACCAAGATGCAAGACCTTAATGCAGCCAGTATAGAAGCGGCAATGCGTATGATCGAAGGCACTGCTCGCAGCATGGGTATTGATATCGTAGATTAAATACATGCGCAATCTTAAGGATTACGCGGGACCCGGCGAGAATACTGCGCCGTCTGCGCGGTTGTATTCTCCATGCGGGATGTGGGAGGATATATCTCCGTTCATACCACATTTAAGGAGGAAATAAATAATGCCCAAATTTGGGAAAAAATATCAGGAAGCGCAGAAGCTTGTGGAAAAGCAAAAGCTTTATGAGGCGGATGAGGCCGTAGAGCTTGTAAAGAAAACAGCTACAGCGAAATTTGACGAATCAGTTGAGGTGGCGGTTCGCCTAGGTGTTGATCCGAAGCATGCCGACCAGCAGGTCCGGGGTGCGGTCGTTCTCCCTCACGGAACCGGTAAAACAATCCGGGTACTCGTGTTTGCCAAGGGTGAAAAGGCAAAAGAAGCGGAAGCTGTCGGTGCCGACTATGTTGGCGCGGAAGATTTGGTAGCAAAAATTCAGGGCGGCTGGACTGATTTTGACGTGGCTGTGGCTACTCCCGACATGATGGGAACAGTCGGCAAACTCGGTAAAATCCTCGGACCCAGAGGCTTGATGCCGAATCCGAAAGTCGGCACGGTTACGCCGGATGTTACGCGGGCCGTTAATGAAATCAAAGCCGGTAAGATTGAATATCGTACTGATAAAGCGGGCAACATCCATGCCCCCATTGGGAAAGTTTCTTTTGATTCGGATAAATTGCTGGCAAACCTTTACACGCTGATTGATACTTTGATCAAGGTGAAACCGGCTGCCGCGAAAGGTCAATATCTGCGTGGGATTACGCTTTCGACGACAATGGGGCCTGGGGTAAAAGTCAATCCTCTACGGGCGACCGGCAAAAAAGAATAGATTAATCTAGGCTGCAGACCGTGGGTTATTAATTAAAAGATGCATTGCATCTGCCCGCCGAGGCCGGAGACCCAAAGGTTTGATAATTACTGTCACGCCGTAAAAACCTCCGGTAGTTTGCCGGAGGTCTTTGTTTTGTTAATGCCAGGACTCAGAAGACAGATATATGCACAAACAATGGGTATAAAACCCCAAAGTGTGTAAATAAGGACTACTGAATTCTGAATGCCTGAATATTAAAATACCACTCTTTAGTGAGGAGGTGGAATAAATGGCAGTTACTGCAGAAAAGCAGGCCACAGTTGCCGAGATAAGAGAGAAGCTGGAAAAGGCAAAAGGTGCCGTGCTGGCCGACTATCGCGGTCTCAACGTAGCCGATGCAACGAAATTGCGCCGTGCTCTGCGTGAAGCGGGCGTTGAGTTCCGGGTATTGAAAAACACAATGACGCGTATTGCCGCCCAGGAAGCAGGTATTCAAGGCTTGGATTCTTACCTTGAAGGGCCGACCGCTGTTGCCTTCGGCTTCACTGATCTGGTTGCACCCGCAAAAGTTCTTTCCCAGTTTGCAAAAGAGAACAAGAATCTGGTAATTAAGGCCGGTATTGTCGAGGGTAAAGTGGTAAACGGAGAGGGCGTCAAGGCCCTGGCTGATTTGCCGCCGAAAGAGGTTCTCATCGCAAAAATGCTTGGGTCCATGCAAGCACCGCTTGCCGGGCTTGTCAATGTTCTCCAGGGCAATATCAGAAATCTGGTGTATACGCTGGAAGCAGTGCGCAAACAAAAAGGCGCGTAAGTATTTAATGAAAAATTATTAAAATGTGAAAAGAGAAAGTGGAGGTATATTATCATGACTAAAGAGCAATTGATTGAAGCCATTGAGCAAATGACCGTACTTGAGCTTGCTGAGCTCGTAAAGGCTCTCGAAGAAAAATTCGGTGTTAGCGCCGCAGCTCCCGTAGCTGTTGCGGCAGCTCCCGCTGCTGGTGGTGCCGGCGCAGCTGCCGCTGTTGAGAAATCTGAATTCGACGTAATTATTACCAGCGCAGGCAGTGCCAAAGTGGGTGTCATCAAGGTTGTGCGTGAAATTACCGGCCTGGGCCTGAAAGAAGCCAAAGATCTTGTGGACAGCGCTCCGAAACCTGTGAAAGAGAAAGTAAACAAAGAAGAAGCCGAAGCTATCAAAGCAAAATTGGAAGAAGCCGGCGCAGGCGTAGAAGTAAAATAGTTCTCCCCAAGAAACGGGCAGACAGTACATGCGTTGTACTGTCTGCCTTTTTAAAATAGTCAGAAATCAGGAGTCGGAATTAAGGTCATGAAGGTTAAAGAGGCAAGCGCGTTTTCCTATGCTGAATTCTGAATCCTGATTCCTGAATACGCCATATATAATTTTGGCCGAGGAGCAGGGAGAAATGGGTGACGTGAAGTTTTCTGCATGCCATGGATAATTTTTCTTGACACATGCTGCTTCGTGTGTTATCATTTTAAAATGCGGTAGAAATGCAATCGTCCGTTCTGCAAGGATAATTTAAAAACGACGGGTATAAAAAAACGAATGGTCGGCAATAGTAATATAATGGAAGAGGAAACTACCATCCTTTTCTCCTGTCGTCATGCAAGAGCAAGGTTTATAGGGAGTATGCTTATGAGCCTTGCTTAAAGTTGTTATCGCCTATATTATGTGAATATCCTAAGCTTTTATACCTAGATATAATAGTGGGATGGACCTCAAAATATGCTAAGGGGTGAAAGAATTCATGTTGAAACAGATGCCGGTGGGCAAGAAACGCGTCCGGTACAGCTATGCCAAGATCGACGAGGTCTTGGAAATGCCTAACCTTATCGAGATCCAACAGAATTCCTACCAATGGTTTTTACGGGAAGGGTTACAGGAGATTTTTCATGACATCTCGCCTATTCAAGACTTTACCGGTAACCTTGTGCTGGAATTCATCGGATATATGTTGGGTGAACCAAAATATTCCGTCGAGGAGAGCAAAGAGCGCGACGTCACCTATGCGGCCCCCTTGCGCGTCAATGTACGTCTCATTAATAAAGAAACCGGGGAAATCAAGGAACAGGAAGTTTTTATGGGTGATTTCCCGCTGATGACGGAAAACGGGACCTTCATTATAAACGGGGCGGAACGGGTAATTGTCAGCCAATTGCTGCGTTCTCCCGGTGTCTACTACAGTGAACAAATCGACACTACCGGGAAAAGAATCTTTGCGACGACGGTTATTCCTAACCGGGGAGCATGGCTTGAGTTGGAAACGGATGCTAACGATATTGTATCCGTAAGGGTAGACAGAACCCGTAAGTTGCCGGTGACTGTTTTAATCCGGGCCTTAGGCATAAACTCAAACAGTAAAATTATTGAACTGTTCGGCGAGGACGCGCGCATTCGCGCAACGCTGGAACGGGATAATACCGATTCGGGAGAAGAGGCCCTGGTAGAAATATATAAACGTTTGCGTCCCGGCGAGCCGCCTACGGTGGAAAACGCCAAGCAACTATTGGAAGCGCTGTTTTTTGATCCGAAACGTTATGACCTGGCTACCGTCGGCCGTTATAAGCTTACGAAAAAACTCGGCTGGCGCCGCAGGGCGATGGGTAAAATGCTGGCCGAACCAATTGTAAACCAGGAAACCGGCGAAGTTATTGTGGAGGCCGGTACCGTAATTGATGAAAAAGCAATTAGCCGTATTGAAGAAAACCGGCCCTTCGCAGAAGGTCAGCTAATCGAACTGAAAATTAGAACCAAGGAAGGCCAGGAACTGAAAGTATTGTGCAACCCTGTACTGCCCATACATATGCGCACGATTACGAAGGAAGATATTATCGCCAGTATCAGTTACCTGCTTAATTTAATGGACGGTTTGGGCTCGACCGACGATATTGACCATTTAGGGAACCGGCGCCTGCGTTCCGTGGGTGAATTGCTGCAGAATCAGTTTCGCATCGGGCTTTCCCGGATGGAAAGAGTTGTAAAAGAGCGGATGACGATTCAGGATGTTGATGTCATTACGCCCCAGGCGCTGATTAACATTCGTCCGGTGGTAGCGGCAATCAAAGAGTTTTTTGGCTCCAGCCAGTTATCGCAATTTATGGATCAGACCAATCCCTTGGCCGAACTCACGCATAAGCGGCGTCTCAGTGCCTTGGGGCCCGGCGGTTTAAGCCGGGAGCGGGCCGGTTTCGAGGTGCGGGACGTACACCACTCTCACTATGGCCGGATGTGCCCGATTGAAACGCCGGAGGGTCCCAATATCGGACTTATTGGCTCGTTAAGTACCTTCGGACGCATAAATGAATTTGGTTTTATTGAGACCCCCTATCGGAAAATTGATAAGGAAAACCGTCTTGTTACGGATAAAATAGAATACCTCACGGCCGACGAAGAAGACGAACTGGTAATTGCCCAGGCGAATGAACCGCTGGAGAATGACTGGTTCCAGCATTCCCGCGTATGGGTCCGTTACAAACATGATAATCTGGTGGTTGCACCGGAGCGTGTTGACTACATGGACGTATCTCCGAAACAGGTGGTTTCCATTGCTACGGCGATGATTCCCTTTTTAGAGAATGATGATGCGAACCGCGCCTTGATGGGAGCGAACATGCAGCGACAAGCTGTGCCGCTGCTCCGTACGCAGGCGCCGCTGGTCGGAACCGGGATGGAATATAAGGCGGCCACCGACTCCGGAGTTTGCATACTGGCAAAAAACCCGGGGGTTGTGGAGCGTGTGACGGCAAACGAGATTCACGTGCGTACGGATAAGGGTACGTTGGATGTATACAAAATGCTGAAATTTATGCGTTCCAACCAGGGTACCTGTATCAATCAAAAGCCGATTGTCAGCTTACGGGAACGCATTGACACGAGGGATGTGCTGGCGGATGGTCCTTCCACCGATCAAGGGGAATTGGCTTTAGGCCGGAATGTGCTGGTTGCCTTCATGACCTGGGAAGGCTATAACTACGAGGATGCCATTCTGCTAAGCGAGAAAATCGTGAAAGAAGACGTATTTACATCTATCCACATCGAGGAATACGAGTGTGATGCGCGTGATACGAAACTTGGTCCGGAAGAAATAACCCGTGACATTCCCAATGTGGGCGAAGATGTCCTGAAAGACTTGGATGACCGGGGGATTATCCGTATTGGCGCGGAAGTGCGGCCCGGCGATATTTTGGTCGGCAAGGTTACGCCGAAAGGAGAAACGGAACTAACGGCGGAAGAGCGTTTGTTGCGGGCCATCTTTGGAGAAAAGGCACGGGAGGTGCGCGATACTTCACTGCGGGTGCCCCATGGCGAAGCGGGCAAGATTGTGGATGTAAAAGTGTTCTCCCGTGAAAACGGTGATGAATTAGCCCCGGGAGTAAACCAATTGGTCAGGGTTTATATTGCCCAGAAAAGAAAAATTTCCGAAGGGGATAAAATGGCTGGACGCCACGGTAATAAAGGGGTCGTATCCAGAATTTTACCGGAAGAAGATATGCCTTTCCTGCCGGATGGCACGCCGATCCAAATCGTGCTTAATCCGCTGGGGGTTCCGTCCCGGATGAATATCGGACAGATACTGGAGACGCACTTGGGATGGGCGGCAAAAACGCTGGGCATTCACATTGCCACCCCGGTATTTGACGGCGCAAGGGAAGAAGAGGTATTCCGTACCCTCGAGAATGCCAGCTTGCCGGCAACGGGAAAAACCATGCTCTATGACGGGCGAACCGGTATGGCTTTCGATCATCCTGTCACGGTGGGCTATGTATATATGCTCAAACTGGCGCACTTGGTCGACGATAAAATTCACGCCCGCTCCACAGGGCCATACTCACTGGTTACGCAGCAGCCCCTCGGTGGTAAAGCACAGTTTGGCGGACAGCGTTTTGGCGAAATGGAGGTCTGGGCGCTGGAAGCTTACGGCGCCGCCTATACGCTGCAGGAATTGCTGACAGTGAAATCCGACGATGTAGTCGGGCGTGTGAAAACCTATGAAGCGATCGTGAAGGGTGAAAATGTCCCCGAACCGGGTGTGCCTGAATCATTTAAAGTATTAATTAAAGAATTACAAAGTTTGGGACTTGATGTGAAAGTTCTGACGGAAGATGCGCAGGAAATTATGATCCGTGAATCGGATGAGGATGTGACCGAAACCGCAAAAGAACTGGAATTAGCCCTGCCCAGCGAGAGTAATAAGGGGCTGGTGGGCGGACATGACCGCAAGCCTTCCGACTTCGAGGCGGACAGCATGGATGTTATGGATGAAGACCTGGATCCCCTTGACGAGTTGGACATTTTGGCGGAAATCGGCGGCATGACCATTGAAAAGGACGGCGGTACCGCTGATTTACAGGAAGAAGCGGACGAGGATTTTCCTGATACCCCTGCGCAAGTGAAGGTTGACGAAAAAGCAGAACAAGAAGATGTTTTTGACGAAGACGAGTAGTGGTTGAACTGGGTGCCCAGGCTCGGCAGAGGAACTAGCTGACGACGCTAAATAGTGGTTATACAGAACCAAAGAAGGGAGAGATACCCCCTTGTTGGATGTGAATAATTTTGACTCGATGCGCATTGGATTAGCTTCACCGGAGCAAATCCGCGCATGGTCCCACGGTGAAGTTAAAAAACCGGAGACAATCAATTATCGTACCTTAAAGCCTGAACGGGAAGGTTTGTTTTGTGAAAAGATTTTCGGGCCAACCAGGGACTGGGAATGCCATTGCGGAAAGTATAAGCGTGTCCGTTATAAAGGCATTATCTGTGACCGGTGCGGGGTAGAAGTAACCCGCTCCAAAGTTCGGCGCGACCGGATGGGTCATATCGAACTGGCCGCCCCGGTTTCCCATATCTGGTACTTCAAGGGAATTCCCAGCCGGATGGGCTTGCTGTTGGATATGTCGCCGCGGGCTTTGGAAAAAGTGTTGTATTTCGCTTCATATATTGTTTTGGATCCCGGCGATACGCCGTTGATGAAAAAACAGCTGCTATCGGAGAATGAATATCGGGAGTATCGTGACAAATACGGCAATGCCTTCAAGGTCGGCATGGGCGCGGAAGCCATCAAAAAGCTGCTGGAAGAGATTGATCTTGATAAGCTGGCGAAAGAATTACGCACTGAATTAAAGGAAGTCACCGGTCAGCGTAAAGTCCGGGCGATCCGCAGACTGGAAGTTGTCGAGGCTTTCCGGCAGTCCGGCAATAATGCGGCCTGGATGATTCTGGATGTCGTGCCGGTCATACCTCCTGAACTACGGCCCATGGTACAATTGGACGGCGGACGTTTTGCAACCTCCGATTTAAATGATTTGTATCGCCGGGTTATTAACCGGAATAACCGTTTAAAGCGGCTTTTGGATTTAGGGGCGCCGGATATTATCGTGCGTAATGAGAAACGCATGCTCCAGGAAGCGGTGGATGCGCTAATCGACAACGGACGTCGCGGACGTCCTGTTACAGGCCCGGGCAATCGTCCGCTGAAATCCCTCAGTGATATGCTGAAAGGAAAGCAGGGGCGTTTCCGTCAAAATCTCCTCGGGAAGCGGGTAGATTATTCCGGACGTTCCGTTATCGTTGTCGGTCCTTCTTTAAAGCTGCACCAGTGCGGCCTGCCGAAAGAAATGGCCCTGGAACTGTTCAAGCCCTTTGTAATGAAAAAACTGGTAAACGCGGGGCATGCCCATAATATTAAAAGCGCAAAACGCATGGTTGAACGCGTACGTGCCGAAGTATGGGATGTACTGGAGGAAGTAATTAAGGAACATCCAGTGCTGTTAAACCGCGCACCGACATTGCATCGTTTGGGGATACAGGCCTTTGAACCGGTGTTGGTAGAAGGCCGGGCCTTGAAAATTCATCCTCTGGTTTGTACTGCGTATAATGCGGACTTCGACGGCGACCAAATGGCGGTTCACGTTCCTTTGTCCGCGGAAGCGCAGGCGGAAGCCCGGCTGCTTATGCTTTCCGCCCATAATATATTGGCGCCGAAAGACGGTCGGCCGGTCGTTACACCGACCCAGGACATGGTGCTCGGCAGTTTCTATCTTACCATGGAAAAGGAAGGCGCCCAGGGAGAGGGAAAACTGTTTTCCAGCTATCATGAAGCACTGATGGCCTATGATGCCGGTGTGCTGGAATTGCAGGCGCGGATTAAAGTGCGGGTGGGTGGCAAAATGCTGGATACTACCGTTGGCCGCATGCTGTTTAATGAAAAATTGCCCCCGGAACTGCGACGTAACCAACTGGTAGACAAAAAAGAGTTAGGCAAGATTGTGGCGGAGGCATATCGCAAATTCGGTACGACAAAAACCGCAGAATTATTGGATAGTATTAAAAACCTCGGTTTCAGGTTTTCCACCCGGGCGGGAATTACCATCTCCATTTCCGATATCAAAGTTCCGGAAGAGAAGCGGGAGATACTGGCCGAGACCGAGAAATTGGTTGAACAAGTGGAGATTCAATATCGTCGCGGTTTGATCACCGCCGACGAGCGTTATGAAAAGGTCATTTCCCTGTGGGGTAAAGCAACGGATGATGTCACAAAAGCGTTGTTGAATACCCTGGATAAATTTAATCCGGTATACATGATGGCCATTTCCGGCGCCCGCGGCAATATTCAACAGATTCGTCAGCTGGCCGGTATGCGCGGCTTGATGGCGGATCCCTCGGGCCGGATTATCGACTTGCCGATTAAGGCAAACTTCCGCGAAGGTCTGACCGTATTGGAATACTTCATATCCACGCATGGTGCGCGGAAAGGTCTGGCGGATACTGCGCTGAGAACGGCGGACTCCGGATATCTCACGCGCCGCCTGGTTGACGTAGCGCAGGATGTAATTATCCGGGAGGACGATTGTGACGTTGCGGTCGTGAATTTCGTCAGGGAGCGGGCCCGGCTGCTGGGATCAGCCGAATTGGCAATCGATGCTTTACGGGATCAGTTATATGGACGTGTGTTGGCCGAAGATACGGTCAACCCGGGAACCGGCGAGGTAATTCTCGCTGCCAACACACAACTGGACGACTGGGCATTTGATACCCTGATTGCCAACAGTGTACAGCAAATCACGCTGTATGGCGACACGGATATAATGGAAGAAGACGTTGCGGAGATGGCCGGGTTTGATGTCTTCAGTCTGGGCGATGCCCGCGAAACGGTAAATAAGTCTTTGCACGCGGCACTACGCCGGATGGTTGTCGGACGTACCCTGATGGAAAAAGTTGCAAATCCCCTCACAGGAGAATTGCTCTTTGATGTGGGGCAGGTGTTAAGTGAAGACAATCTGGAGACGGCAATCACCTATCACGTCCGTGAGATGAAAGTCCGTGAGAATAACATAAAAGGGATAACGGTGGAAGCCATTATGGAGGGCTCCGGTGTCATCGAGTCCCTTAAAGACCGACTGGTGGGACGAATTACCGCGGACGCGGTATTCCATCCTGAAACAGGTGAACAATTACTCGCAGCCAATGAGGATATTGATGAGGATACGGCGGAGGCGCTGGAGAAAGCCGGTGTCAAATCAGTCAGCATCCGGTCGGTGCTTACCTGCAAATCCAAATACGGTGTCTGCCGCCGCTGTTACGGCCGCAATCTGGCTACCGGGCGTCTGGTCGATGTCGGAGAAGCGGTGGGCATAATCGCCGCCCAGTCAATCGGGGAGCC
>DHRA01000022.1:36608-38489 GCA_002411145.1 Firmicutes bacterium UBA5324
ACCCAGGGTTTGCCGCGGGTAGAGGAATTGTTCGAAGCGCGCAAACCAAAACGTCAGGCCGTCATCACGGAAATAGACGGTTCCGTGCAGATACGGGAAGTAAAAGGACTGCGCAGGGTGACGGTTGTGCCGGCCAATGGTGAGGAGCGGGTATACCAGATTCCCTATGGTTCACGTCTGATCGTGAAAGAACACGATACCGTCAAAGCCGGGGACCGTTTGACGGAGGGCTCTGTCAATCCCCATGATATCCTCAGGGTTAGCGGCTTGCAGGCGGCCCAACGCTATCTGGTGCATGAAGTGCAAAAAGTATATAAATCCCAGGGCGTGGAAATAAACGACAAGCATATTGAAGTTATGGTTCGCCAGATGATGCACAAGGTTAAAGTCGAAGAAGCCGGAGATACCGAACTGCTGCCCGGTGAATATGTAAGCATCAACATGTATGAAGAGGAGAATACCAAGATTATCGAAAACGGCGGTGATCCCGCCGTGGCCCGGCCCGTACTGCTGGGGATAACCAAGGCATCGCTGGCTACGGACTCTTTCCTGTCGGCGGCTTCCTTCCAGGAAACAACAAGGGTGCTTACCGAAGCGGCGATCAAAGGGAAAATGGATCCGCTGCTGGGATTAAAAGAAAACGTAATTATCGGCAAATTGGTTCCGGCCGGCACGGGCATGTCGCGCTACTCAAATATCAAACTGCGTAAAGACGTGGTAGAAACGCAAATTTAGCAAGGAATTTATTGACATACATCAGGAGAGATGCTAAAATAAATAAGTGTCTGTCTGACTCACCTTCTTTCGTTCTGGGAAGAGGAGGGTGTAATATGACGGTTGAAAAGATTAAAAAAGCGCGAAAGCGCGCGATTGGCAGTAAGCAGACCATGAAAGCCATTGAAAAAGGTATTGCCACGGTGGTTTATCTCGCCCGTGATGCGGATGAACACGTCCTTCGCCCGTTGATCGATTTGTGTACATCGAGAAATATCAATCTGGTGTGGGTAGATACAATGCTGGTACTAGGCAAGGCCTGTGGTATTGAAGTGGGCTCGGCAGCCGCCGCTGTCATCGAAGAGTAAGGGACAAAACAGCTTGCCCCTTGCAGCGATTGCAAGGGGCAGAAATTTTCTCATTTATATCTTGGGAAGGAGGTGTACTTATGCCGACAATTAGTCAATTGGTTCGCAAAGGCAGAGAAAGTGTGATGGAAAAATCGACTGCACCTGCGTTGAAAGAGTGCCCGCAAAAACGCGGCGTGTGCACTCGTGTATATACTACTACTCCCAAAAAACCGAACTCCGCTCTGCGTAAAGTTGCCCGTGTCCGTTTAACTAACGGAATTGAAGTAACCTCATACATTCCGGGTATCGGACATAACTTGCAGGAGCACTCCGTGGTATTGATCCGCGGCGGCAGGGTAAAGGATCTGCCGGGCGTACGTTATCACATTGTGCGTGGTGCGCTTGATACTGCCGGTGTGGCAAAGCGGAATCAAGCCCGCTCCAAATATGGCGCAAAACGGCCCAAAGTCAGCAAGTAGAGGGTTAATAATTAGCAAGAAGGAGGTAAGAGCATGCCTAGAAAGGGACCTGTTCCTAAACGTGACGTATTGCCGGATCCCGTGTATAACAGCAAATTAGTTACACGGTTTATCAATAAAGTTATGCTTAGTGGCAAGAGAAGTGTAGCGGCCAGTGCCATGTACGGTGCGCTTAATCTGGTGCAAGAAAAGACTGGCAAAGAAGCGATGGAAGTATTTGAAGCCGCGCTGAAAAATGTCATGCCTGTACTGGAAGTGCGTGCAAGACGTGTGGGCGGCGCCAACTATCAAGTACCCGTGGAAGTGCGCCCTGAGCGCCGGTTGACATTGTGCATCCG
>DHRA01000022.1:38659-40020 GCA_002411145.1 Firmicutes bacterium UBA5324
TCCAACAATACCGGTTCTTCCATTAAGAAGAAGGAAGACACTCATAAAATGGCAGAAGCTAATAAAGCTTTCGCACATTATCGTTGGTAATTATTCGAGTTAGATACCAGATATTTGAGCATTAGATATTAGGCAGTATTCCGTCTAATATCCGATCAATATCTGGTAATGTGGTGTTCGTGAGAGCGAAGGAGTGAATTTGTAGTGGCCAGAAAGTTTTCCTTGGAGAAAACCCGTAACATTGGCATAATGGCCCACATTGATGCTGGCAAAACCACCACTACCGAGCGCATTCTGTTTTATACGGGCAGGGTGCATAAAATCGGTGAGGTCCATGATGGCGCTGCGACCATGGACTGGATGGTGCAAGAACAGGAGCGCGGGATTACGATTACTTCCGCGGCGACTACAGCTCAATGGCTGGACCATCGTATTAACATTATTGACACACCTGGACACGTGGACTTTACAGTTGAGGTAGAACGCTCCTTGCGCGTGCTTGACGGATCGGTCTTCGTGCTTTGTGCAAAAGGCGGGGTTGAACCGCAATCAGAAACAGTTTGGCGTCAAGCCGAACGTTATAGTGTGCCTCGTTTGGCATATGTCAATAAAATGGATATCATTGGCGCCGATTTCTATCGCGTCGTAGAAATGATGAAATCCCGTCTCGGGGCGAATGCAGTGCCTATTCAGTTGCCAATCGGCTTCGAAGATAGCTTTAAGGGAGTTATCGACCTTGTTAGCATGCAGGCCATCGTATATGTGGATGATCTGGGTAAAACCAGTGAAGCTACGGAAATTCCCGAAGACATGAAAGAGATAGCGGAGAAATATCGTCAGATATTGTTAGATGCAGTAGCTGAAACCGATGATGAACTGATGATGAAGTATCTGGAAGGCGAAGAGCTGACACTGGAGGAAATCAAAGCCGCTATTCGTAAGGCAACGGTTAACATTCAGATGATCCCCGTGTTGTGCGGATCTTCTTACAAGAACAAAGGCGTGCAGCCCTTGTTGGATGCAGTTGTTGAATACCTCCCGTCACCGCTGGATATCCCCGCGATTAAAGGGGTTCTGTCCGACGGCGAAGAGTCCCAGCGCAATGCCAGCGACGCAGAGCCGTTTTCCGCTTTGGCCTTTAAAATTGCGGCTGACCCTTACATCGGTAAACTGGCATTTTTCCGGGTATATTCCGGCACGTTAAAATCGGGCTCCTATGTATACAACTCCACAAAAGGCAAACGGGAGCGGATCGGCCGGATCCTGCAAATGCACGCAAACCACCGGGAAGAAATCGAAATAGTGTATTCCGGCGATATTGCCGCCGCTGTTGGCCTCAAGGATACGACCACCGGCGATAC
>DHRA01000022.1:40401-52615 GCA_002411145.1 Firmicutes bacterium UBA5324
CGTCAGTCCGGCGGCCGCGGTCAATACGGCCACTGCTGGCTGGAAATCGAGCCCCGGGAGCCCGGCGAAGGCTTTGAGTTTGTGAACAAGATTGTCGGCGGCGTGGTTCCCAAAGAATACATCGGGCCGATTGAGTCCGGTGTTAAAGAAGCGATGGAAACCGGTGTAGTGGCCGGCTATCAAATGCTGGACATTCGCGTAACCGTTTTCGACGGATCATACCATGATGTGGACTCTTCGGAAATGGCCTTTAAGATCGCCGGTTCCATGGGCTTTAAAGCCGCCGCGCAAAAAGCCAACCCGGTCCTTCTTGAGCCCTATATGAAGGTCGAGGTCACGGTGCCGGAGGAATATATGGGTGACGTTATCGGTGATATCAACTCCCGCCGCGGACGCATTGAAGGAATGGAAGCCAGAGCCGGTGCTCAGGCCATCCGTGCCTATGTCCCCCTTTCCGAAATGTTTGGTTATGCAACCGACTTGCGTTCCCGTACACAAGGCCGAGGCAACTACTCCATGGAGTTTGCGCACTACGAAGAAGTGCCCAAAGCAATTGCCGAAGCTGTGACAACTAAAAATAAAGGTTAATAAAGAAAAGTATTAAGGAGGTTAATACACAATGGCTAAGAAAAAGTTTGAAAGAACAAAACCCCATGCCAACATTGGCACTATCGGTCACGTTGACCATGGCAAAACTTCATTGACTGCTGCGATTACCCTGGTTCTTTCCAAAAAAGGCGGCGCAGAATTCATGGCCTATGATTCAATCGATAAGGCGCCTGAAGAGCGTGAACGCGGGATCACCATTAACACCGCCCACGTAGAATATGAGACTGAGAAGCGCCACTATGCGCACGTTGACTGCCCGGGCCATGCCGACTATGTTAAAAACATGATCACCGGTGCTGCCCAGATGGACGGTGCGATTCTGGTTGTATCCGCCGCTGACGGCCCGATGCCCCAGACGCGCGAGCACATTCTCCTGTCCCGCCAAGTAGGCGTACCTGCCATGGTAGTATTCCTGAACAAAGCTGATTTGGTTGATGATCCCGAATTGATGGAACTTGTAGAAATGGAAGTTCGCGATCTCCTGAACTCTTACGAATTCCCCGGCGATGAAATCCCCTTCACTACCGGTTCCGCCGTAAAAGCCCTGGAATGCGGCTGTGCTACCCCTGAATGTGAATGGTGCGGAAAAATCCTCGCCCTGATGGATACTGTTGACGAATATATTCCCACCCCGGAACGCGATGTTGACAAGCCCTTCCTGATGCCTGTCGAAGACGTGTTTACAATTACCGGTCGGGGTACCGTTGCTACCGGACGCGTAGAGCGTGGCGTGGTAAAAGTTTCCGACACCATCGAAATCGTCGGCATGACCGAAAAACCGAAGTCCACCGTTGTAACCGGTGTGGAAATGTTCCGCAAACTGCTTGATCAGGCTCAAGCCGGCGACAACATCGGCGCATTACTGCGTGGTGTTGAACGGAAAGAAATTGAGCGGGGCCAAGTTTTGGCGAAGCCCGGCAGCATCAAGCCGCATACCAAATTCAAAGCAGAAGTTTATGTTCTGTCCAAAGAAGAGGGCGGCCGTCATACTCCTTTCTTTGACGGCTATCGTCCCCAGTTCTATTTCCGTACTACCGACGTAACCGGTGTTGTTAAATTGCCGGAAGGTACAGAAATGGTTATGCCTGGCGATAATGTCCAAATGGATATTAGCCTTATTACCCCGATTGCGATTGAAGAAGGTTTACGTTTTGCGATTCGTGAAGGCGGTCGTACCGTAGGCGCAGGCGTTGTAAGCTCAATCAACGAATAATAAAAGGTTTACCGGTGGGGCGGTGCCGTGCCTGGCGCACGGCACCGGCCAACTATTGGAAGTTGTTTGTTTTTCTGGGTAGCGATGACGTGAAAGGTTGCCGGCAAAAGGCCGGGAGATTTTCACGGAGTTAGTCCCGTTCGAGAAACTGGACGCTAAGGAGGAAAGTATATAATGGCAAAGCAACAAAAAATTCGCATTCGTTTAAAAGCGTATGACCACAAAATTCTTGATCAGTCGGCGGCCAAAATTGTAGAGACCGCAAAACGAACTGGCGCAGATGTATCCGGTCCGATTCCCCTTCCGACGGAAAAAAATGTTTTCACGATTCTGCGTTCTCCCCATGTGAATAAAGACTCCCGGGAACAATTCGAGATGCGTACTCATAAACGTTTAATCGACATACTAGAACCGACCCCCAAAACTGTGGATGCGCTGATGCGCCTCGATTTGCCAGCGGGTGTTGATATAGAAATCAAGTTGTAAGACCAGGTTAGGAGGTGCAACAAATGGCTAAAGGAATCCTTGGAAAAAAACTTGGGATGACGCAAGTTTTTACTAATGAAGGCAAGATGATCCCCGTTACGGTCGTAGAAGCAGGTCCCTGCATCATTACCCAAACAAAAACCGTGGAATCAGATGGATATAACGCTGTACAAATGGGCTTTGGCGCCATTAAGGATAAACATCTCAACAAACCCCTGAAAGGGCATTTTGCAAAAGCGGGTGTCTCACCTGTGCGCTTTGTACGTGAGTTTCGTTTAAACGATACCCCCGATCTTACGGTGGGTCAGGAACTAAAAGCAGATGTTTTCGCAGAAGGTGAACTGGTTGATGTAACCGGTATTTCCCGCGGCAAAGGTTTTGCCGGTGCCATTAAGCGTCATGGCTTTGCCCGTGGTAACAAAACCCACGGTTCCAAATCCTATCGGGAACCAGGTTCCATCGGCTCCCGCATGAGCGGTGGCGGCGGCAAAGTATTTAAAGGGAAAAAACTTCCCGGTCGTATGGGCCATGCCAAGGTGACTGTACAGCGTTTGCAAGTTGTACGCGCAGATGCTGACCGCAATCTCATCCTTATCAAGGGTGCTATTCCCGGTGCAAAAGGATCTTTGGTAGCGATTCGCAATACCGTTAAACCAGTGAAGTAACAGGGCTTGTAACTAGCCGTGAGGCGAAATGAGAAGTGGATCTGAAAAGTAATTAGGATTGAAAGGAGGCTCTGCTATGCCGAAGGTAGCTATGTATAATACCGCCGGACAGCAAACCGGTGAGATAGAATTAAAGGACAGTATTTTTGGCGTGGAAGTAAACGAAGCGGTACTGCATCAGGCCGTTGTTCTACAACTGGCTAATCAGCGCCTGGGTACGCATAAAACCAAGACGCGTGCAGAAGTTCGTGGTGGAGGTCGTAAACCCTGGAAACAAAAAGGAACTGGTCGTGCCCGTTCCGGCAGTATTCGTTCACCCCTATGGGTAGGCGGCGGTACGGTGTTTGGCCCGCAACCCCGTAGTTATAAAAAGACCCTGCCCCGCAAGGTACGTCGACTTGCTTTAAAATCCGCTTTGTCGTCGAAGGTGGAAAACGGCAATCTGATCGTGCTGGAAGGGCTGCAAATGGCCGCTCCGAAAACTAAGGAAATGGCTACTGTATTGAAGAACCTTAACTTCGCCGATACGAAGACACTGATCGTGGCCGGGGAAGAGGATGCAAATGTTGTAAAATCGACGGATAATATCCCCGGAGTAAAAACTGTTACTACCACCGGACTTAATGTTTACGATATTCTGCATTACACGAAGCTCGTGTTGTTAAAAGACGTGGTGGGAACTGTTGAGGAGGTGTGGGCATAATGAAAAATCCTCGCGATATCATCGTGCGCCCTGTGGTTACGGAAAAGTCCACCGGGGCGATGCAGGATAATAAATACACCTTCATCGTAAAACTGCATGCTAATAAAGTTGAAATTCGTCAAGCCATCGAAGAAATTTTTAATGTAAAAGTGACCGGCGTAAATACTGTTCGGGTAATGGGTAAAACGAAGCGATTGGGCCGCAATGTTGGAAAGCGCCCCGATTATAAAAAAGCCATCGTTACCCTGGCCGAAGGGCAGCGCATTGAATTCTTCGAGGGAGTTTAAGCATAAGCGCGTAAAGGAGGTAATCGTATGGCAGTGAAGTCTTTTAAGCCAACTTCCCCCGGAAGACGGTTTATGACTATATCCAGTTTTGAAGAAATAACCACAGATAAACCCGAAAGATCGCTCATTGAGAGACTGAAAAAGCATGCCGGCCGGAATCAGCAAGGTCGCCTTACGGTACGTCATCATGGCGGCGGTCACAAACAAATGTATCGTATTATTGATTTTTTGCGGAATAAAGATAATATTCCCGCGAAAGTGGCGACCATCGAATATGATCCGAATCGTTCCGCACGTATAGCGCTCCTGCATTACGCCGATGGCGAGAAACGCTACATTCTGGCGCCACTTGGTTTAAAAGTAGGCGACATAGTTGTGTCCGGACCGGAATCGGATATTAAGGCAGGCAACGCTTTGCCTTTAAAAAACATTCCCGTTGGTACCACGGTACACAACGTAGAGCTGAAAATTGGCAAAGGTGCGCAAATGGTTCGTTCGGCCGGTGCTTTTGCTCAACTGATGGCAAAAGAAGGCAATTACGCAACCCTGCGTCTGCCTTCCGGTGAAATGCGTAAAGTGCATATTAACTGCCGCGCAACTGTCGGTCAGGTGGGCAATTTAAAGCATGAGAACATTACCATTGGTAAAGCCGGACGCTCCCGTTGGCTGGGCATTCGACCCACAAACCGCGGCATCGCGATGAACCCCATCGACCACCCGCATGGCGGTGGTGAAGGCCGCTCACCCATTGGTCGTAAGCATCCGGTTACTCCCTGGGGTAAACCTGCTTTGGGTGGTAAAACACGTAAAAAGAAAGCATCCGACAAGCTGATCATTAAGCGTCGGACGAAATAATACGAACTGGTAAAGAAGGGAGGACGATACCTTGTCCAGATCGATTAAAAAGGGACCTTATGTGCATCCCAGCTTAGAGAAGAAGATTAATGCTCTCAACGCAAAAAACGAGAAAAAAGTGATTAAAACCTGGTCACGCAGTTCTACGATTCTGCCTTCTTTTGTCGGGCATACCATAGCGGTACACGATGGACGGAAACATGTACCTATTTTTCTTACGGAAGATATGGTAGGCCATAAGCTGGGTGAGTTTGCACCGACCCGGACCTACAAAGGACATGCGGGTTCTGAAAAATCAAGTTCGCTAAGATAGAGAGAGGAGGGCACACTTCATGGAAGCAAAAGCGATTGCGCGCTATATCCGGATTACACCGCGGAAGGTTCGTATTGTGATTGACCTTATCCGCGGCAAGCAAATCGGTGAGGCGTTCGCGATTTTGAAATATACGCCGAAAGTTGCCTCTGAAGTAGTAGAAAAAGTATTGAAATCTGCTGTTGCCAACGCAGAGCATAACTATAACATGGATGTTGATAAGCTGTATGTTGCCGAGGCTTACGTGGATCAAGGGCCTACCTTGAAGCGTATTCATCCTCGTTCACGGGGTCAGGCTTTTTCCATCCTGAAACGCAGCAGCCACGTAACAGTGGTTGTTAAAGAAAAATAATCGAGAAGGAGGCGAAATCTAGTGGGTCAAAAGGTGAATCCCCATGGTTTGCGCGTGGGAATTATTAAAACATGGGATGCCAAATGGTATGCTGATAAGGACTATGCGAAAAATCTCCATGAAGACGTGAAGATTCGCGACTTTATAAAACAAAAATTGTATGCAACCGGAATTGCCCGCGTAGAAATCGAACGTGCGGCAAATCGCGTGAAAGTAATCATTCATACCGCAAAGCCGGGCATGGTAATCGGTCGCGGTGGTTCCGGCATTGAGGAGCTAAAAGCTCTACTGAGAAGGCTGACTGGGAAAGCGATAGACATCAACATTGCGGAAGTAAAACAGCCCGAACTAGATGCTACGCTTGTTGCGGAAAATATTGCCGCCCAATTGGAAAAGCGGATTTCCTTCCGCCGGGCGATGAAACAAAGCGTAGGTCGTACCATGCGTATGGGTGCGAAAGGAATTAAGGTTATGGTAGGCGGCCGGTTGGGTGGCGCGGAAATTGCCCGCTCCGAGGGCTACCGCGAGGGATCGATTCCTTTGCACACCTTGCGCGCCGACATTAGTTACGGGACGGCAGAAGCACACACTACCTACGGCCGTATCGGCGTAAAAGTATGGATCTACAAAGGCGAAGTTCTTCCTGAAGCGAAGAAAGCAGCCCCCGCTCCTGTGGAAGGAGGCCAACAGTAATGTTATTACCGAAACGTGTAAAATGGCGTAAGCAACAACGCGGCCGTATGACAGGCAAAGCAAATAAAGGCCACTACATCGCCTACGGCGAGTTTGCCCTCCAGGCGCTTGAACCGGCCTGGATCACCAACCGTCAGATAGAAGCCGCCCGTATTGCGATGACCCGTTATATCAAGCGGGGTGGCCAGGTATGGATTCGGATTTTCCCCGACAAGCCTGTAACCGCCAAACCTGCGGAAACCCGCATGGGTTCCGGTAAAGGTTCTCCTGAATACTGGGTATCAGTAGTAAAGCCGGGACGTATTATGTTTGAGCTGGCAGGTGTAAGTGAGGAAATAGCAAAAGAAGCGTTGCGTCTTGCTGCGCACAAACTGCCGATTAAAACCAAAATTGTAAAGCGTGAGCTGGGAACTGTAGAAGAAACGGGTGGTGAGAATAATGAAGGTTAAAGACATCCGTGACCTTTCCAATGCTGAACTTCAGCAAAAGCTTGATGGGATGAAAGACGAGTTGTTTAACCTCCGTTTTCAACTCGCAACCGGGCAGTTGGAAAACCCGATGCGTATTAGGGAAGTAAGAAAAACCATCGCCCAAATTAAAACCATTGTACGCGAGCGTGAATTGAACGCAAATCAAGCATAGGGAAAGGAGGACAGGGTATGACCGAAAGAAATGAGCGCAAAACCATGGTAGGAAAAGTGGTTAGCGATAAAATGGATAAAACCATCGTGGTGGCGATTGAGCGGACGATCCAACACACTCTTTATAAAAAGGCGACGAAAGTCACCACCAAGTTTAAAGCCCATGATGAAAATAATGAAGCGCATACCGGCGACACGGTAAAACTTATGGAAACCCGTCCCCTAAGCCGCGACAAACGGTGGAGACTGGTGGAAGTTGTAGAAAAGGCCCAATAAGGGAAAGTTGATCGAGACTCTCAACAAAGGAGGGATAACGGTGATTCAACAACAATCGATGTTAAACGTAGCCGATAATAGCGGTGCGAAAGAACTCATGTGCATCCGTGTACTGGGCGGATCGTTCCGGCGCTATGCCAACATTGGCGACATAATCGTTGCTTCGGTTAAAGCTGCTTCCCCCGGCGGTGTCGTCAAAAAGGGAGACGTGGTAAAAGCCGTGGTCGTACGTACAAAAAAAGGCGTTCGCCGTCCTGACGGATCCTATATACGTTTTGATGAAAACGCCGCAGTAATCATAAACGAGCAAAAAAACCCGAGAGGTACACGTATATTCGGGCCAGTAGCCAGAGAGTTACGGGAAAAAGATTTCATGAAAATCGTATCTCTGGCGCCAGAAGTACTCTAGTCCAAAGGAGGTGCACGGAAACCTATGAAACTTCATGTAAAAAAAGGCGATACTGTGGTGGTATTGTCCGGTAAAGATAAAGGCAAACAGGGGAAAGTTATTGAAGCATTGCCCCAGGCCGCCAAACTTGTCGTGGAAGGCGTCCATAAGGTTAAGCGCCACATGAAACCGAGTCAGAAGATGCCGCAAGGCGGTATTGTTGTAAAAGAAGCCCCCTTGGCCAGCAGCAAAGTAATGCTGATATGTCCTGCGTGCAACAAACCGACCCGTGTCGCTAAGACATTAACGGCAAACGGCAAATATGCCCGTGCATGCAAGAAATGCAGCGAGGTTATTGATAAGGATAAATAAATGACGGGAAAGGAGGTCCAATCCATGGCCAGCCGGCTTAAAGAAAAGTTCGCTAATGAAGTCGCTTCCGCATTGATGCAGAAGTTTGGATATAAAAGCGTGATGGAAATTCCCAAAGTAGAAAAGATTATCATCAACATGGGGGTAGGCGAAGCCGTAGGTAATCCCAAATCCCTTGACGCCGCTGTCAGTGATCTGGCGCTAATCGCCGGTCAGAAACCCGTTATCACCCGGGCGCGGAAATCTATTTCCTCCTTCAAAATTCGTGAAGGAATGCCGATCGGTACCAAAGTAACCCTGCGTGGGGAGCGGATGTATGAATTTTTAGATAAACTGATTAATATTGCTCTGCCCCGGGTGCGCGATTTTCGCGGTATTTCTCCCAAGTCCTTCGACGGACGGGGAAACTATAGCCTGGGCGTAAAAGAGCAATTAATCTTTCCTGAAATTGACTACGATAAAGTGGATAAAATCCGCGGGATGGATATTATCATTGTAACTACGGCTAAGTCTGATGAAGAAGCCCGTGAGCTTCTGCGTTTGATGGGCATGCCCTTTAGTGCACAGTAAAGGAGGGACACAAGTGGCGAAACAATCCATGATCGAAAAATGGAAGCGGGAACCAAAATTCAAAGTGCGGTTCCATAACCGCTGCAAGATATGCGGTCGTCCCCATGGCTATATCCGTAAATTTGAAATGTGCCGGATTTGTTTCCGTGAATTGGCTTACAAAGGTGCCATTCCGGGAGTTACGAAGGCAAGCTGGTAAGATAACAGGAAGGAGGTAGTTGTGTATGGTAATGACCGATCCGATTGCAGATATGCTGACACGCATTCGCAACGCAAACTCGGTTTATCATGATAAAGTGGAAATGCCTGCTTCAAAGATTAAGCAAGCCATTGCGAAGGTCTTGAAAGAGGAAGGGTTTATCAAGGATTTTGAATATGTTTCCGATGATAAGCAAGGCATTATCCGGGTTAATCTTAAATACGGTCCGAACCGTGAAAAGGTAATTACTGGTCTGAAACGGATCAGCAAACCCGGTCTCCGTGTTTACGCAAAAACTGACGAAATTCCCCGTGTGCTGCGCGGGCTTGGGATTGCAATTTTATCCACATCCAAAGGTATTATGGCTGATAAACAAGCACGTAAAGAAGGCATTGGCGGCGAAGTAATCTGCTACGTTTGGTAATTAATCTTGGCAAATAGGAGGTGCTGAACATGTCACGTATCGGTAGAGCGCCCATTGCCATTCCTGAAGGCGTTAAGGTTGATGTGAAAGGCAATGTAGTCTCTGTAAAGGGGCCTAAAGGAGAGTTAAGCCGTGAGCTTCACAAAGATATGATTATCGAAGTAGCCAACGGAGAAATTCTCGTAAAACGCCCGACTGAGGAAAAACAACATAAATCCCTGCACGGCTTGACACGCTCACTTATTGCCAACATGGTAACAGGAGTGACGAAGGGTTTTCAAAAGAATCTGGAAATCGCAGGTGTCGGTTATCGTGCTGCGAAACAAGGCAATAAATTAGTATTAACACTGGGCTACTCCCATCCTGTGGAAGTTGAACAACCGAAGGGATTGGATATTCAAGTGCCTGCCCCTACGAAAATTATCGTCTCCGGTATCAATAAGGAGCAGGTTGGCGCCATGGCCGCGCAAATTCGCGGTTATCGGGAGCCCGAACCTTATAAAGGCAAAGGGATTAAGTATGAAGGCGAATATATCCGCCGTAAAGTTGGTAAGACAGGCGGTAAAGGTAAAAAGTAACAGGGTCGCCTAAGGACATAGCGATCCCGACGTTAAAGATACTGAGGATTTACACCGGCAGATAGGGGTAAATCAGCTTTTCTTTCTTGCAAAAGCTAAAAGAAAGGAGTGAATGCGGTGATTACGAAACCCAATTCGAATGTTGCGCGTTTAAAGCGGCATCGCCGTATGCGGAGAAATCTTGCGGGAACTCCGGCAAGACCCCGTTTAAATGTATTCCGTAGTTTAAACCATATATACGCACAAGTGATTGACGATACCACCGGTCATACTTTGGTTTCCGCCTCCACCTTGGATAAAGAAATCAAGGAAAGCGACGGGTATACAGGCAACAAAGACGCGGCTAAACTGGTGGGCGAACTTGTTGCGAAGCGTGCGCTGGAAAAGGGAATTTCTAAAGTTGTATTTGACCGTGGCGGTTATATATACCATGGACGGGTAGAGGCATTGGCACAGGGCGCCCGTGAAGCCGGACTTGAATTCTAGAGTAAAAGGAGGGAAATCATGGCCAGAATAGATGCGAGCAACCTAGATTTAAAAGAAAAAGTAGTCTTTATCAACCGGGTCGCAAAGGTAGTAAAAGGTGGCCGTCGGTTTAGCTTCAGCGCTCTGGTCGTAGTTGGCGACGAAAACGGACACGTTGGTTACGGCCTCGGTAAAGCCGGCGAAGTACCGGAAGCGATCCGTAAGGGCATTGAAGATGCTAAGAAGAGCTTAATCAAGGTACCATTAAAAGGGAAAACTATTCCTCATGATATTGTAGGTGAATATGGTGCAGGCCGCGTATTAATGAGACCTGCCAGCGAAGGTACCGGAGTTATTGCCGGCGGACCCGTGCGTGCAGTGCTTGAGTTAGCAGGTATTCACGATATTTTAACCAAATCTTTGGGTTCCAATAACGCTAATAACATGGTGCGTGCAACATGTGAGGGACTGAAGAACCTTAAAAGTGCTGAGCAGGTGGCACAGCTTCGTGGCAAAACGGTACAAGAGTTGCTAGGTTAGGAGGGATACAATGGCAAAGCTGAAAATTACCCTAACCCGTAGTCTCATCGGACGCAATGAAAAACAAAGAGCAACGGTAAAAGCACTTGGTTTGAACAAAATGCAAAGCTCCGTTGTGCAGGAAGATACGCCGGTCATTCGCGGCATGATAAAAAAAGTGGACTTTCTTCTGACAGTAGAGGAAATCGCAGAATAAGATGCAAGGAGGTGTTGGCACCATGAATTTGAGCGAAATGCGCCCCGCGGCCGGTTCCAAAAAGGAACGAACCCGAGTAGGACGTGGACTGGGCTCGGGTCTGGGTAAAACCTCCGGCCGCGGTCACAAAGGTCAAAATGCCCGTTCCGGCGGCGGTGTTCGTCCCGGCTTTGAGGGTGGTCAGAAAACATTGTACCAGCGGTTGCCGAAGCGCGGTTTTACTAATTTATTTCGTACTGAATATGCCGAAATTAATGTGGAAGACTTAAATCGCTTTGAAAACGGTACGGTTGTGACACCGGACCTGTTACTGGAATCCGGTGTACTCAAGAAATTGAGAGCAGGTGTAAAACTGCTTGGCAATGGCGAATTGGAAAAGGCATTAACCGTACAAGTGCACAAAGCATCCCAATCCGCCGTAAATAAGGTTACTGCTGCAGGCGGAAAAGTTGAGGTGATCTAGGTGCTGTCAGCTTTACAAAATGTACTCAAGATTACAGAGCTCAGGCAGAAGGTTCTCTATACTGTAGCAATGTTCTTGGTATTTCGAGCTGGAGCCCATATTCCGGTACCTGGCATTGACAGTCTCAAGTTAGATCAGCTTTTCCAGCAAGGAAACCTGTTCGGGTTACTGGATCTTTTTTCAGGTGGGGCATTAAGTAAGTTCTCCATTTTCGCCATGAGTATTACACCTTACATTAATGCATCCATTATAATGTCGCTTCTTCAGATAGTGGTACCGACCTTTGAACAATGGGCAAAGGAAGGCGAGGAAGGGCGCAAGAAAATATCGATGATTACCCGCTACGGAACGGTAGTATTGGGATTTATTCAGGCGCTGGGCATGACCTTCGGACTGAGGAGCTCCGGTGCCCTTACTAATTCCAGTATTGCATCCATGCTGACTATTGCCTTAACCCTTACTGCGGGAACCGTTTTTCTCATGTGGGTAGGCGAGCAAATCACGGAAAAAGGTGTGGGAAACGGGATCTCGCTGATTATCTTTGCCGGTATTGTTTCCCGCCTGCCGCAAGGCATAGGTGTTATTTGGCAATACCTGAAGGCCGGTACGATTAATTACTTCAGTGTGGCCGCATTTGTGATCATCGCCGTAAGCATGCTCGTATTTGTTATCATGGTACAGCAAGGTCAGCGCAAGATTCCCGTGCAATACGCCAAGCGACAGGTTGGACGGAAAATGTATGGCGGGCATAGCACGCATATACCCCTAAAAGTAAACCAGGCGGGTGTTATTCCCATCATTTTCGCATCTTCCGTGCTGATGTTCCCCACTACCATCGCGCAGTTTGCATCCTATCCATGGTTGAAAACAGCGGCCGGATGGTTTGCCTGGGGTACGGCGCTAAACACGATCCTCTATGTTTTGTT
>DHRA01000068.1:0-3440 GCA_002411145.1 Firmicutes bacterium UBA5324
TCCTGTTCCGGTATCTGACACTCCACATATAACAGACTGTTATCCACAAGGGAAAGCAATTTTTGCCCCGGCGTCACATAAGCGCCCACTTCCACCTGTCGATAAACGATCATCCCTTCCCGGGGCGCGGTTAAAATCAAGTCGTCTCGCTGTTTGGCCAGGGCGTCAATAGCCGAGGAGGCTTTGTCCACGGCGGCCTGTTTCCCTTCAATGGCGGCCGGCGCCGCCCCGCTGCTGACCTGATTAACCAGGGCGTCGAAAGCCGACTTGGCGTTGATCATGGTCTGCTGAACTGTGTCAAGCTGCTCCCGTGCTATGGCGCCCATTTCATACAGCGATTTGTAGCGCTCATAATTGGCCAGCGTTCGCTGATAGTCCGCCTCCGCCTTCTGATAGTCGGCCTGATATGAAGCCTGCGTTTGGGTGGCGTCGGCCTCCGCCTGGCGCAGGGCCGCTCTGTTTTGGGCCATCGCCAGTTCCACATCGCCCGTATCCTGGATGACCAGGACCTGCCCCGCTGTCACTTTATCACCCAGGACCACAGCTACCTGGGTAACACGGCCTGCGTATTTCGCCGCAATATCGATCTGCGCATCGGCCACGGTCTGCCCGACCAAAGGGATTTTTTTAATAAGATCTTTGCGCTGCACCACATATGTATCGACAGCCACGGCACTTCTCGTAAACCCGGGATTCTTTTTCTCAGCCTTTTTCCAGACGGTGATCCCGGTCACTAGCAGCACCAGCACGAGAAGAAACCCGCCCCACTTCAATTTATTGTCCAGTTTCATCCTCAACCTCCACTAAAATTATCCTTTTATCCTTATGTATTGTTGACAACTCTCAAAGTTGAGCTAAGATAGAAAGAGACACCACCAAAATTATAGCATGGATCATTTTGTAATTATACGCTATTAATGTTACAACTCTGTTACAAAGGTTAAAAACCTTACCAGACAGGAGAAATGTGATGCGCAGCGAGGTCATTTTAATTGTCGATGATGAATTCCGCATCAGAAAGCTGCTGCGGGCCTATTTACAAAAAGCCGGCTATCGCGTAGAGGAAGCCGCCGACGGTGAAGCCGCGCTACAATGTATTGGAAAAGACATCAGTCTGGTTATTCTGGACGTTATGCTGCCCAAGCTGGACGGCTGGGCCGTCTGCCGGGAAATCCGGCGCCGGCATGATATGCCCATCATTATGCTTACCGCCCGCGCCGATGAAGCCGATGAAATCCACGGACTGGATATCGGGGCCGACGAGTACGTGACCAAACCCTTTCGTCCCCAGGCGCTGGTAGCCCGGGTCAAGGCGCTGATCCGGAGGGTAAAACCCGTTTCCACCGGTTTGCTGAATTTCGGCAATTTACTGGTTAACGACAGGGCGCACGAAGTCTGGCTTGAGAACGGGCTAATTGATTTAAGCCCCAAAGAATACGATCTGCTGCTCTACCTGGCCAGAAATACGGGCATCGCTTTAACCAGGGAACAAATCCTCAACGAGGTCTGGGGTTATGATTATTTTGGCGACCTGAGAACGGTGGATACCCATATTACCCGGCTCAGGCTTAAATTAGGCGGGGAATGTAAATATATCCAGACCGTCCGGGGTCTGGGCTACCGGTTTGAGGGCCCGCCATGAAGCTGTCGGGCGGGTTAATGCTTTGCTATGCTTTCTAAAACGATAAAAAAGCGCAAGCTTCCACCATTTATAGTACAAAAGCTCGCGCTTTTATTTTTTTAACTATTTTTCTTTAGAGTCAGTTCCCTGTTCCTGATCCTGTTCCCCCTTCCCTATTGCCACTTCTATTTCAAACATCCTGTTCCAGGGAAAAGATATATTAATGGCCGCAGGGTCAACCCAGAGGTATTGACGGGCAAAGGCTTTGATCCTTGCATCGGTAAGGGCCGTGACTTCCGCTTCATGCCAGTTTAGATACTCAGGGCTGCGTTGTTCATCGGAAAACATTTCGCGATAGATTTCTTTCCTTACATTGGCCTGGTATGCCCAGTCATCGAGATAACGGACAAGCAACAGGCGTTTTCGGGCCGCGTCGGACATGTCCCGGGCCATCATTCCTTGTCCGATGGCGTAACCCAGTGTGTTGCTCGCCGTATTCCAGCCCGAGTAGGCACTGAGTTTATCCAGCAGACCCTGATCATACAGTTCCTTTAAGAAAGAATTATCCGCCCCGTTGGCAAAGGCGATATCGGCTACCGCCACCGCTTCCCCGGCTCTGAGACGCTTGGCGATATCCAGCACAAATTGGTTTGTCGCTTCGCTATGCAGCGGCAAATTTTCAAATACCCCTGCTTCCGGTGTCCGGTTGCTCAGGGGCGTATTTACCGCCAATACCAGGTCCGGATGTGGTGACTGCCGGGCAACAAGCCCGCCGGCAGCCATGATATGATCCCGGAGAGTCCGGTCCACCGGCTGGTCTTCATAACTGGCAACCGTGGATGGTCCCGCACCGAGGGTGTATTGGATTTCCACCACCGGCTTGCTTCCGTTCAGCTCATTATAAGCCCGGGCCAGCAGCACCATGCCCAGCTGGTCCGCGCCGGGAAAGGAGCCATAAGCGGCGGAGGACAGCGGAGCGGCCATTTTCTCCAGCAGCCGGGATTCTTTGTGGGACTGGGAATAGGGCGAGGTATCATCCCGCCCGATCAGCAAATAGTCGAAGGCCTTTCCCTTTGCCAGTTCCACCAGTTTTGCGTTAACCCGGAAATTCTTATTTCGCCGCTGCAGCCAGTCCGCCAGGTAATCCGCGGGCACAGTTGTTTGCAGGCTGTGCAGTGTCTGCTTCTCGTCAGGACTAAGCCCCGCACTTTCGGCCTTATCCTCCAACGCGGTAAGGCGAAATATGTCCGGGCCATAGGTTTCGTAGTAGGCTGGCTCCACGCCCCCGGCGGTACCATGGGGGGAACGCATGATGGTGCTGAATACATAGATGCGGACCTGCGGATTGCGCTGCCGCAGACGCTCGAAACGCCTCATCCGCCAGTTAAGCACATAATCGCTGAAATCATGCGTGCGGGAATCCACCAGACCGCCGTAGATCAACGTATCCGCCGACAACACCAATGCCTCGGCCTTGGGCGCGTTTTCGTTGAGCCAATCCCAAATTTGTTCCGGTTCACCGGTCCTGCCCCGGCCGGCCAGGTATTCCTCCGGCGGCACAAGGATATCAAAATTCGCCGCTTTAACTGTATCGACCGCATATTCCAGCGATACCGGGCGATTATCGGCCGGCACAAACAGCAAAGTCCGGGCTTCGGCCAATGATACCGCGGCAAACAAATATAGGCTGCAGATAAGTATCTTATACCCTAGCTTTTTCAACATTCATCACCTCATTCATTATTCCCAGTGTTGCCGGGTTCATCGTGCAGCAGGGTTTATCCAATTTCGCAGACACCCACTTCTACAAGTGGGTGTT
>DHRA01000068.1:3590-21420 GCA_002411145.1 Firmicutes bacterium UBA5324
GCGTAGCCAGACAAGTTCACTCTCCCGCAGGCTTATTGCACAGAGACCAGCTTTCTATCAGACCACCGCTCAGTTTAACGGAGTTTACCGTTAAACTGTCACCTTGCACTTCCACTGTAAGATAGTTTGGTTCATCGGTGGGGTCATAAAAGAATTCGTCCCAGTTCCTGGCCACATTGTCCGGATAAGTTTTCGTACCACTTCGCCCGGAAATCACATATACCGTACCTGACCCCTTTACCGCGGGCGCATCGCCCCGCAGAGGATAAGTGCGGGCATAAACATGATCATGGCCGGTAAAGACCAACTGCACATTGTAACGTTCAAGAATCGGCACAAAAGCAGCGCGGATATGGCCGTTGTCCCTGTTCAGCCGGTTATTGTACGGGGAACGATGCATAAAAACTATTTTCCAGGGCTGACGCGTGTTTTGTAAATCATCCTCCAGCCAGGCCTTTTGTTTTTCCAGCATATCAGGCACGAATACCGCCCCTTCGCCCGCCTGGCTGTCCAGCATGACAAAATGTACATTGCCATAGTCGAAGGAATAAACCTGCCCCTTTAGTTCCGCCGGCCCGTTTTGCGGCAGCTTAAACTGCGTGGTAAAAAACACCGGCCACGCCGTCCGGCCGCGTTCCGCCGTATAGTACTCATGATTCCCGGTTATCGGCATGGCGGGGATGTTGTCAATTACCCCCTCGGCCGCGTTAAACCAGCCGTTCCATTGGTTATAATCCTGACCCTGGTCCACCAAGTCACCCACATTTGTAAAAAAGGCCGCATTCGCATTCGCTCCGTAGGCGCCATGGAGCGTGGCCCGCCAGAGAGCATAGCTTGTACTTTGGGAATCACCAAATACTAAAAACTTAAACCGCTCTATATTACGCGGGGCCGTAGTAAAGGTATGGACGGCACTCCAGCCTTCCTCGCCGCCCACCCGGTAGAGGTAGCGGGTACCGGGTTTGAGTCCGGTTAACATTACCGCATGGATGTTCATATCCCCCAGCGGGGTAACCAGCCCTGCGCCGCCTGTGGTATGTATCTCCGTTTCCCGGGGCCAACTGCCCGTTTCCCCGGCTTCCGCATACTGAACTTGCCCGCCGGCCATATTGATATCTGTCCGCCAGGCAATACTCTGGGTTGTACTCGGGTCGCTTGCCCAGGTCAGGGTAATATGGTCCGGGACGGCGGTGGCACCCGATATTTCCCCGGAAAAAACGGTGCCCGGCGACCCGAGGGCTAAAATCGCACAAAACAGTACGATGAAGAGGGTATTTAAAGACAGCTTTCCCCTGCGGGAATTTTTCAGCTGGTACACGTCCTTCACGCTCCTCCATAATATGCTTGTTTCCCTTTGCCATATAAGAAGTCCATCATAGAATTTTCCCCGTAAAACCTGAACTTCCTTCCTGGGGATACGAAAAATTGCTCTTCCACTTATAACCACAAAAAAAGAGAGGCTTTTTGCAGCCTCTCCTTTTTGTCCGGCAGATCTAAAATGCAAAATTTCCCTCAATAAATACCGGTATTTCTTTGCCGTCGGCGGTGATGCCCGTGATACTCAGATCGGCGGTGCCGATCATGAAATCTTCATGGACAAGTGAATCATTGACTCCGGATTGCGCCAACGCTTCCGGCGAAAGATTCGTGCCATTTTTCAGGCAAACGGGATAGGCTTTCCCGATAGCCAGATGGCAGGAAGCGTTTTCATCAAACAACGTGTTGTAAAACAAGATATTTGCATTTGAAATGGGAGAATTGTGCGGCACAAGCGCCACTTCGCCCAGATAGTGCGAGCCTTCATCGGTCTCGATAAGCCTTTTTAGAATGTCGGCACCCTTTTTTGCCTGAAAATCAACGATTTTCCCGTCTTTAAAGGTCAGGGAAAACTGTTCAATGAGACTGCCGTTGTATTGCAACGGTTTTGAAGCCACCACCGTGCCCTGCACCCCCTCTTTTTGGGAGAGGGTAAACACTTCCTCCGTCGGCAGGTTGGCAATGAACTCGATACCACGGCCGCTGTGTTCCGCGCCGCCCAACCAGACATGATCCGCGGGAAGCTCGATTTGCAAATCTGTCCCCAGGGAGTTTTTATATTGCAGAAATTTGAATTTATGTTCGTTCAGGAATTCCGTAGACTTCTTTAAGCGTTCTTTATGCTTGATCCAGGCCGCAATTGGATCGTCCGTATCAGCCCGTACCGCGGCAGCGATGGCCCGCCAAAGCTTCATGCTCGCTTCCGGAGGAGCAACCCCCGGAAAAACCCGTTTCGCCCAGGATTCGGTGGGTACCGAAATCACACACCACACATTTTGGTTGTTCATGAGGTTTCCCCGATATTCTTTGAGGGCCACATTGGCCGTTCTTTGCGCCTTGGCCACCCTGTCCGGATCAACATCCTTCAGGAGTTCGGGATCGGCGGCGGCAATGCTTAAAAACGCCGCCCCTTCACGCATGTAGGACAAATAAAAATCCTTTTGCCACTGCGGAAACTCTTCAAACACGCTTTCGGGCGCATGTAAAAACCGCAGCCGGGAAAACAACTCATCCTTCCAGTTAACAATTACATCCTTCGCGCCTTCGGCATAGGCTATCCGGGCAATCCTCCTGGTAAAGGGCGCGCACTCAATGGGCGAATTAATCACCAAATATTGTCCCGCCTGGAGGTTTATGCCTGCCCGGACGATCAGGCGGGCGTAGTTTTCCAGCAGCTTATCATCCATTAAAACAACCCCTTTCTCTTTTAGGGAGTGAAATACAAGCATTAACCAGCATTAGTTTGTACAGATGTTTATATTTATAATAACATATGTTTATTTACATTACCTGGCCAAAAAAATTATTCACTTACGCTCGGGAGTAGGGAATGGGGAGTAGGGAAAAACCGTGACCCCGTTTCTTTTACTGTCAGAGGAGCCCGTAGGCGAGCAATTCATGGTCCACGTGGATAATGCCGGGATCTGGTGATTTCTATCATCAATGCTGACTTCTAATCAGGGAATTTAGTTGCATAATTATATTTCAAATGGTGAAATTCCTCACCATCTGTTTTCTTCAATTTTTTACAAAAAGGTTCCTTTATCCACAAAACTATTTATCTTTCCAGTAAGCACAAGGCTAAGCGGCCGTTCTGATTTAAGGCCCAAAGAAAGATGTTTGTTTGGCATGACTTTTGCTTTGTTAAATTAATGGCTGGTTACCATGTCGGTTCAATGTTTTCCCGGCTATGTATCGCGAATTTGGCTGATTCGTAATTGATACATAAGCACTCCTTGGGAATGGCCGGATGAATTGCCGGCAAAAAGGACGCGCCCGCTGTCTGTGACAACGGGCGCACTAAAACATTCCTTATCTTACTTATTTGCAGTCACGTTTCTGCGCATGGTAGTGGGTATGCAGCAGTTCATGGGATTTGTGACCCAGCGGTTTGCCCAGGAAGGTATCGTACAGTTCTTTAACTGCCGGGTTTTCATGGGATTTACGGAGGACCATGTCCTGGTCACATTCATAGATGGCGTCAACCCGTTTTTGACGGAAGCCTTCACAATGGGTGATCGGCTGACCGCCGCCGCCGATGCAGCCGCCGGGGCAAGCCATAACTTCGATGAAATGATAGTCGGCTTCGCCGGCCCGGATTTTATCCAGCATGAGACGGGCATTCGCCAGGGTGTGGGCTACCGCCACTTTTACCTTTAATTCACCAACAGGAATGACCGCTTCTTTCACGCCGGAGAGACCGCGCACATTCTTAAAGTCGATGGATTCGAGGGTTTTACCGGTTACAACTTCAGCCACGGTACGGAGAGCTGCTTCCATAACGCCGCCGGTTGCACCGAAGATAACGGCTGCGCCGGTGGAGAGGCCGAGCGGAGCATCGAATTCTTCCACTTTCAGGTTGTCGAAGTCGATACCGGATTCTTTAATCATCCGGCCCAATTCACGGGTGGTGAGGACATAATCCACATCCTGATAACCGCTGGACTTCATTTCCGGACGAGCAGCCTCGGCCTTTTTCGCGGTACAGGGCATGATGGATACGGAGACGATATCTTTCGGATCGATGCCGGCTTTTTCCGGATAGTAGGTTTTAGCCAGGGCACCGAACATTTGCTGCGGTGATTTAGCAGTGGAAAGATGGCCTAACAGGTCGGGATACATCAATTCGATGAAGTTAACCCAGCCCGGGCTGCAAGAGGTGATCATCGGCAGGGTGCCGCCTTTGGTGAGGCGCTCGAGGAACTCGTTGCCTTCTTCCAAAATCGTCAGGTCGGCCGTGAAGTCGGTGTCGAAAACTTTATCGAAACCAAGCCGGCGCAGAGCGGCGACCATTTTACCGGTAACAATGCTGCCGGGATCCATGCCCAGCGCTTCGCCCAAAGCTACGCGCACGGCAGGAGCGGTTTGTACAACCACGTGTTTTTTCGGATCGGCAATGGCGGCCCAAACAGCTGCGGTGTCGTCTTTTTCCACGATGGCTGCCACAGGGCAAACACTGGCGCATTGACCGCAATAGGTGCACGGCGCTTCGTCCAGACCGGCCTCGAAGGCGGGCGAAACGGTTGTCCTAAAGCCGCGGTTTATAAAGCTGTAAACATGCACGCCTTGACGCTCGCTGCAGGCGCGGATACAACGGCCGCAGAGGATACATTTGTTTTGGTCACGAACCAGGGAAGGATTCTTCATATCCATGGGGAAGGATTTTTTCTCGCCCTCAAAGCGAACTTCGCGGATACCGAGGTCGGCAGCGATTTCTTGCAGTTCGCAATTTTGGTTGCGTTGACAGGAGAGACAATCCTGGGGGTGATTGGCCAGCAGTAATTCAACAACTGCTTTCCGGGCGGAACGTACAGCCGCCGTGTTGGTTTTTACTTCCAGGCCCTCGCTTACGGGATATACACAGGAAGCCGCCAGGGCACGGGCGCCCTTAACTTCTACCACGCAAACGCGGCAGGCGCCTTCCGGCCGGAGTTCCGGATGATAGCACAAGTAAGGGATTTTCACTCCCGCTAAACGTGCCGCTTCGAGAATTGTCGCAGTTTTCGGCACTTGAAGCTGTTGACCGTCGATTGTTATATTAACCATATCCATGTTTTCACGCTCCTTTTCCGTCAGGTTTAGCCTTTAATGATGGCCTTGAAGGGACATTTTTCAACACAAGCACCGCACTTGATACATACGTCTTTATTAATGGCATGCAATGCTTTGGCTTCGCCGCTGATCGCGTTGACCGGACAGACTTTCTTGCACAAGCTGCAGCCCTTACATGCTTCGGTAATACTGAAGCTGGCCAGCGCACCACAGGCTCCCGCCGGGCAACGTTTTTCGTTGATATGCGCTTCGTACTCATGACGGAAATAACGCAGGGTGCTCAGTACAGGGTTCGGAGCCGTTTGGCCCAGACCGCAGAGGGCGGTAGCTTTGATATTTTTGGCCAGGTCTTCGAGAAGCGCGATGTCGCCGGCTTTGCCCTTGCCTTCGGTGATGCGGTTGAGGATTTCCAGCATCCGCTTGGTGCCCTCACGGCAAGGAGTACATTTACCACAGGACTCGGCTTGGGTGAAGGTCAGGAAGAATCTGGCCAAGTCAACCATACAGGTATCTTCGTCCATGACAACCAGACCGCCGGAACCCATCATGGCGCCAGCCTGGATCAGAGAATCATAGTCGATGGGATTATTAATCAGGCTTTCCGGAATACAGCCGCCGGAAGGACCGCCGATTTGCGCGCCTTTAAATTTTTTGCCGTTGGGGATACCGCCGCCAACTTCAAAAATAACTTCTTTCATGGTGATACCCATGGGAACTTCCACGAGACCGGTGTTATTTACTTTACCGGTAAGCGCGAATACCTTGGTGCCTTTGCTCTTCTCAGTGCCGATGGCGGCATACCAGTCGGCGCCCTTAGTAATAATGGTCGGTACGTTGGCAAAGGTTTCCACGTTGTTGATATTGGTCGGTTTGCCCCACAGACCGGAAATGGCCGGGAACGGAGGACGGGGACGGGGCATGCCGCGTTTGCCTTCGATGGAAGCCATCAAAGCGGTTTCTTCGCCGCATACGAACGCGCCGGCGCCTTCTTTGATTTTCAGATGGAAGCTGAAGTTTGTTCCAAAGAGATTATCGCCCAGGAAGCCCATGTCTTCAGCTTGTTTAATCGCCAGTTTCAAACGTTTGATGGCCAGGGGATACTCAGCCCGGCAGTAAATATAGCCTTCGTCGGCGCCAATGGCGTAGCCGCAGATGGCCATACCTTCGAGTAATTTATGGGGATCGCCTTCCAAGACGCTGCGGTCCATGAATGCACCGGGGTCGCCTTCGTCGGCGTTACAGACTACGTATTTCTTGGGACCGGGAGATTTAGCGGCAAAGCTCCATTTCATACCGGTGGCGAAACCGCCGCCCCCACGACCACGCAGGCCGGATTTTTTAACTTCTTCGACCACATCGGCGGGAGACATCTTGGTAAGCGCGATCGCCAGCGCCTCGTAGCCGCCTCTGATAATATATTCCTCAATTACTTCCGGGTCCATAAAACCGCAGTTGGCCAGCACCAGCCGCTGTTGCTTTTTGAAAAAGCTGAGATCGTTATACAGAGGAACGCTCTCATATGTTTTATTTACATCAGTCATTTTCTTCCCTCCTGTTTCTCGCCAGTTTAGTCTGCGATTTTTCCGACAGCCAGATCTGCAACGACTCGACCGTTGATTATGTGCTCTTCAACAATTTTAGGCACATCGCCCGGGGTCACATGGCCGTAAGTAACACGGGGTTCGCCGGGACGTACGACGTCAACGAGCACTTCCTGCTCGCACATGCCGATACAGCCCGTTTGAATTACGGTTACGTTTTTAAGGTTATGTTTCGCAAGTTCATCATTAACAGCATTCATTACTTCTTTACCACCGGCGGCAATACCACAGGTACCCAGGCCGATTATAAGTTGAACACCGCTGGCTTTACGGGAGTCGAGCTTAGCTTTGCACTCTTCCCGCAGGCGCCGTAAATCTTCAATAGTTTTCATCTTTACACCTCCGTACAAATTGGCTGAATATGCTGACAAAGACTATGGGATCCGGGATAACCTTCTTGGTTTTTTCGAGAGATTTAGGCGTATTTTCCTAAGATTTCAGGAATGCGGTCAGGAGTCAGCCGTCCGTGGGTATCATCATTGATCATCATTACCGGAGCCAAGCCGCAGGCGCCGATACAGGCTACAGTTTCGATTGTAAATTTGAGATCGGGGGTAGTTTTACCGGCAGCGATTTTCAAATTCTCTTCGATAGCTTTTAAAATCTTTGCTCCACCCCGTACGTGGCAGGCAGTACCCTGACATACGCGGATGATGTTCCGTCCCCGCGGAGCCAGATGGAATTGAGCGTAGAAAGTAACTACGCCGTAAATTTGGCTGGTGGGGACATTCAGTTTTTCACCAATGTAGCAAATTACTTCTTTCGGGAGGTAACCATAGATGTCTTGTGCCCCCTGCAGTACAGGAATCAAAGCACCTTTTACTCCCTGCCATTTGGCCAGGAGTTCGTCCAGTTGCGCCATGTTGTTGGCTTCGCCGCCGCAGCAGCATTTGTTGGCTTGATTACTCATGTTCTTCCTCCTTTTACGTAAACTCTCTTGGTAATGCCTTATATTAATATCCGCAGTGCCGGCGGCTTCTTCCAGCACCGCGGAAATTATACAAATTTTTTACATTTTTCGACATTGTTCATCGTTTCACACATATATGTAATAAAATTTGCTAAACCCATCAGCTTCTGCGGAATATGTTACATCGGGGATAAGACAGCTTGTCCTCCCCAACATTCTTCAGCAACCATTATTTACCGCCTCTCCGTGATTTAAAATCCGTAAGAAAACGGTATAAATGCCGATCGTTTAGCAATCACTCCCTCATAATACAGTAACTTTTGAAGACTGTCAATATTCAGAATTCAAGTTTGTATCTTTTATGAACATAAAAAAATTTACCCACATTTTAGCATGTTATTTTTCACTAATTTCACTCCGTGGAATTTTAAGTCCCCGGCCCTCATTAGTTAAAATCCTTATCTATTCTGTCCTGTAAAGAACCATTCTACTCTTTTTCATACTCATTATTCCCAAAACTCAGCAGGGCCGCCCGCCATTAAACCGTTTTTATTGCCGGCTGAAATCCATGTCCCAGGACCTTCGGCCACTTACTAATGTAGACTATCATAATTGTCTGAAATTAAACTGAAAAAGACCCTCTTATTTTTGACGAAACGGATAAGCATGTCCCTTTTCGCGCATTGTATTTACCGGGAAAATGTCGTATATTGAATCATAGCACGGCCCACTGCCCGGTATGTCTTATTACATAAGAAGGAAGGCTTCCCCATGCGCTCTTTTCAAACCTATACAATCGCCGCGGAACATGCGGGCGCCACTGTCGAATATTACCTAAAACAGGTGCTGCGTTATTCCGGCCGGAGTATTCAGAAATTAACCAGACAAAAGGGTATTTTGCTGAATGGCAAAACCGTTTACCTTCAGAAAAAAGTCAAGCCGCGGGATACTTTACGGGTGCTGTCCCCCCGGGATCCGGACTACGGCGTGACGCCGGAAAAGGGGGAGGTCGGGGTGCTGTACGAAGACGCACATATGCTGGTGCTTAATAAACCGGCGCACCAGCTTGTGCATCCCGCGGGACGGACCACCGGCGGCACCCTGGCCAATTACGCGGCCCATTATCTGCAGCAACAAGGGATCATCACCACAATCCGGCCGGTACACAGGCTGGACCGGGATACTTCCGGCTGTGTGATCTTTGCGAAGGATGCCCGGAGCCAATTCCTGCTGGAACAGCAAATCAAAGCCCGGACCCTGCGGCGCGTATACTGCGCGCTGGTTAAGGGCGTTGTCGAGCCACCGGCGGGCACCGTCTACGCTCCCATCGGCCCCCATTCCTCCCTGCCCAACCGCAGGGCGGTGAACGAACAGGGTGAGCCGGCGGTAACCCATTACCATACATTGCGCAATCTGCCGGGGGCCACGCTGCTGGAGCTGACGCTGGATACGGGCAGAACTCACCAAATCCGTGTCCACATGGCCCATCTGGGCCATTCGGTTATCGGCGACGGTATGTACGGCGTACGTATCCCCCGAATGTCCCGGCAGGCTTTGCACGCCTCCGCTGTTAGCTTTCATAAATTAACAGACCACCGTGCGCTGACGGTGCACGCCCCGCTCCCCGCCGACTTTTTGCAGGCGTTGGCGGCATTTGAAAGCGGACAGTCCCTGGCTACCTGACTTCCGTCTCCCGCCCGCCAAAATAGCGGCACCCCCAGCGGTAGAAAGCGATGAAAACTCTGGAAAACAAGAAAGTAAAGGTTAACGTGTAAAAAGAGGTTACCCAGGTCCATTTAACGTAGGTTATAAGCGCCGTATATTTTTCGAGCGGATATTCCAGGGCCGTTATCCCGCCGCCGAACAGCACCGCGTAGCCCAGTATCGCCCACAACCCTTTTTCTCTGGTGATTTGGTTATATAAGATACAGAGCACCGGGAATACCCATACCTCAAAAAGAAGGCTTGAATCATAAACCTGCGCAAACAGCCGGACAGGATACGTGATCATTTTTAATTGAGCGACGGCGCCTCCCCAGATAATATCGAGCAGCCCTTTAAATAAGAAAACGACAATCCAGTCCCGAAAGTACCGCCAGTCTACCGCAAAAATAAGCAGCAATAACGTAATGCCCGCCGAAATAATGGCAATCGCTTGTTCCGTACTCAAAAAAATTCCACTCCTCCCTGCCATGTGTTTTTAGTATGCCGTGATTCAAAAGCTTTTATGACATTCTTCGACCTTACAACAATAGGGGTCGTGTTGAAACGTAAGTTCAACACGACCCCTATCTTTTATTCCCGGTGAAAGGCCTTTCTGTTTTTCAGATCATCCAGCAGCGTATATACCACCGGCACGACAACCAGGGTCAACAAGGTCGAGGTAATCAGGCCGCCAATGATCGCATGGGCCATGGGCGCCCGGGTTTCCGCACCGGGCCCGATACCCAGCGCCAGGGGCAGCATGCCGCAAATCATCGCGGCCGTCGTCATCATAATGGGCCGCATTCTAATGACCGCTCCTTCCACCAGCGCCTTGTTGCGTTCCACCCCCTGGGCGCGGCGTTGTTTCGCGAAGTCGATTAATAAAATCGCGTTCTTTGTGACTAAGCCCATCAGCATAATGATCCCGATCAGCGACATCATGCTCAGCATGCTGCGCGCCACGAGCAAGCCCACAATGGCCCCAATAACGGCCAGCGGTAAGGCAAGCATAATGGCCAAGGGATCGATATAGCTTTCAAATTGGGCCGCCAATACAAAGAAGATAAAGAGCACCGCCGCGGCCAGCGCCAGAAAAATACCCTTGAACGCATCATCCATCTGCTGGGTCTGACCGGTGGCGACAATTTTATATCCCTCCGGCTGTTTCAGTTCCGCCAGCCGGCTGTTTAGCGTTTCATTGAAATCGCCCAGGGTGATATCACGCAAGTTTGCCGATATGGTGACCTGCTCCTGCCGGTCATAGCGTTTGATCTGCATGGGCGTTGTGGCATAGATGACGTCCGTCACCTGGGAAAGGGGAATGAGCACGGGTTGGCCGTTGGCGTCCCGGCCGGCTCCGGGCAGGTAGATATTGTTGATATCCGTCACGTCCCTGCGGTCGCCGGGGGTCAGTTCCAGCCTTACATCATAGGTATCTTCCCCGTCCTTGTATTGGGTCACGACGGTGCCGTTGAACATGGTTTGCAGCGTATCGGCAACACCGGCCGTGGAAACACCAAGATCAGAGGCTTTATCCCGGTTCACCCGGATTTGTACGTCCGGATTGCCGGCCATATAGCTGGAGGAAATATCCACCGCGCCGGGTATGTCGGCCACAATTTTGGCCACTTGCTCACTAATCTCCGCGAGTTGGGAGAGAGAAGTACCCTGGATCACCAGCGATACCGGCTTGCCGCCTGACAGGCCTGCTCTTTTGGTCACACTGACTTGGAGGCCGGGAATGGTTTCCAGTTTTGTGCGCAAATCCGCAATAATCTGATTGTCACTTACGGTACGCTGGCTTTTCGGCTTTAGTTTCGTGTAAATATTAATATTGTTGGCATTGGCTACGCTGTAGGTCAGGGACACTTCCGGCACGGCACGGATTATCTGCGACAGATTGTCGGCAATTTCACCCACCGCCCCGGGACTCATGCCGGGATCAACGTCCGCCGCCACGGTCAGTTCGCCATAGTCCGCGTCGGGCACAAAGGTGGTCCCCAGCAAGGGCACTAAAGCCAAACTGGCCACAAATAAACCCGCCGCCACCAGCAATACCCGCCGGCGGTTATTAAGGGCATAGTCGAGAAATTTGCCATAGCTCACCGTCCACTGATCAAATTTGCCATTCCATTTCGCCCAGGCCCGTCCCAAGGCACCCTGCTGGTCCTTGTGCGCCGCGGAGAGATATTTCGCCGACAGCAGCGGGGTCAAGGTAAAGGCCACGAACAGCGATACCAGCACACTAACCGCCACCGTGATGCCGAACTGTTTGAAAAATTGTCCGACAATACCGGTCATCATGCCCACCGGCAGGAAGACGGCCACCAAGGTTAAGGTGGTGGCGGTAACCGCCAGGCCGATTTCCCCCGTTCCCTCGGAGGCTGCGGTCTCTTTATCCTTTCCCATCTCCAAATGACGTACGATATTCTCAATTACGACAATGGCGTCGTCGATCAGGAGACCCACGGCCAGGGACAAGCCAAGCAGAGACATCGTATTCAGCGTGAAATTCAAAATCTTCATCGCCAAAAAGGAGGTTATAATCGAGGTGGGAATGGCAAGGGCGGCAATGATCGTACTCCGCCAGTTGCCCAAAAACAGAAACACGATGGCTACCGCCAAGACCGCCCCCAGCACAAGGTTAAACAACACGTCATGGATAGAGTCTTTGATATTCAGGGAATTATCGCGCACCACCGTCAGGCTGACCCCCGGAGGCAGTTCCTGTTTGATCTTCTCAACTTCTTGTTTAATATTGTCCGCCACCTGCACGGTGTTGCTGCCCGATTGCTTCATGATATCCAGTGCCACCGCCGGCTGGTCGTTGAGTTTGGTAATCGTATCGATTTTTTTGGTCGTATCGTCTACGGTGGCGATATTCCTGACATAGAGCTGTACACCGTCCCGCCGTCCCACCGGTAGATTTAAGAATTGTTCCGGCGAGGTAATCCTTCCCACGGTGCGCAGGCTCGTTTCCCGCTGACCGTCGGTTACCTTCCCGCCGGGGGAGTCAAGGTTTTCACTCCGCAAATTGTTGGCTATTTCCGAAATCGTCAACCCATAGGCGGCAATTTTGTCGCTGTCCATGTTAATCTGAATTTCGCGCTCTGCTCCGCCCTGCAAATTTACCGCCGCTACACCGCTGATGGCTTCCAATCGTTTGGCCACCGTATTATCGCCAATAACAGTCAGTTCCCGTTGGCTGACCGGGCCGGTAAGAGCCAAAGAAACCACGGGCGTATCCGTCGGGTCATAACGGGAAATAGTCGGTGCTTTGACCTCCTGCGGCAAGCTCCCCTGGATGCGGCCGACTTTATCGCGCACATCCTGGGCGGCATCCGCCGGGGAAGTTTCCAGGGTAAACTGAATCACCGTGGTGGATATTCCTTCCCCCACCGTCGAGGTAATATGATCCACCCCCGGTATTACACTGACCGCCTCTTCCACTTGCTGCGTTATCTTTGTTTCCACCTGTTCCGGCGAAGCGCCGGGATAAGCCACCGTCACGGCCACAATCGGAATTTCCACGTTGGGATACTCGTCCACATTTAGGGCCAGATAACTGAACAGACCCAAAGCAACAAGTGCCAGAATTGTTACTGTGGCAAACACTGGCCGTTTTAAGCTGATATCCGTTAGTTTCATATGTTTGCTCCTACTCTACTCATTTCACTCACTTATGCGCACGGCATCCCCGTCTTTGAGTTGGCCCACATTGCTTACCACCACTCTGTCACCGGCCTCCAGGCCCGCTTTAATCTCTATTGCTTCACCGGTTAATTCGCCAATCTCCACGGGGCAGCGCTTCACCTGGCCGTTTTCCTCCCTGAATACATAGTACAGTCCCTGTTTTTGGATGACGGCCGCCTGCGGTACGGTAAGAAGCTGAACGGCATCCCCCGTGGCCAGGGATACCTTGGCGAACATGCCGGGTTTTAATGCCATGTCCCCGTTGTCGAGCTTAACTTTCGTGCGGAACATCCTGTTGGCCGAACCTGCTTCGGGGTTCATAATCTCCACAACCCCCGCGAAATTTTCAGCGGGATAAGCATCCACCGTTACCGCCGCTTTTTGACCGACTTGCACCCGGGCAAGATCCTTTTGTTCAACATGCACAACGGCGTATACCTGGCCGATATTCTCCACCGCCATTAAGGCGGCACCAGGCGTGACAACCTGGCCGACGGTCGCCGTTTTATTGGCGATTACACCATCCACGGGCGCAGTGATCACCCCATAGCCGTATTGTTGTTCCGCATTGCCGAGATTGGCCCGGGCGCTGGACAAATCCGCTTCCGCCGTTTTCAGTTTCACTTCCGCCGCCTCCATCTGCTGCTGCGGCGCAGCCCCGATCTCGTACAGCTTTTTATAGCGGTTGTAATCCGTCTGCGCAAACTCATAATTTATCTGGGCCTTGGCCACCGCGTCCCGGGCGGTACGCACCGCATTTGCCAGTTCCACACTTTCCAGTCTCACCAGCGGGTCGCCGGCGCGCACATATTGCCCCTCCTGTACGAGCACTTCTTCGATGCGTCCGGCCAATTTCGCACTTACGATCGCCGTGGTCTGGCTTTCGATGGAGCCGGTCAGCGACAATTTGGGCACCGTGTCGGTGTATTGCGCTTCCACCACTTTAACCGTCAAGGCCCTGCCCGTATCTTGCACCGTTGCTTTATCCTGGGAAAAAACACCGCTGCGCAGGGCGATAGTCAGCCCGATAAACATCACTGCGGGAATAATCCCATACTTTACCTTAAATGCTTTCATTATTGTCCTCCTATAATTGTTCCAGCTTCGGGACCTGTTTCGGGCGGCCGGTGTCCTGGCCTCCTACATACCTACCGGTAGGTATGTAGGGTGAATCATAAAAGCACGCTTTGAGATTACCCGGCGGCTTTTATCAGCTTCCATAAATTAGACAATACCTGCCCGCGCATATCCGGGGTATTAAATTGCAGATCCAAAGCGTTTTGCCCGTTCAGCATGGCGAAAATCATCAGCGTCACGGCACGGCTGTCCAGATCACTGCGTAGTTCCCCTTTGCGCATCGCCCCTTGCACCCTCTGCTCCAGCAGCGCAAAAATACACGCTTGGCCTTGCTCCACCCGCTTGTGGATCTCGGGAAAATTCTTCATGATTTCCAAAGCAAAAAGGGCGAGATCAAGCCGGTAATTCTCATACTCCACGCCCAATAACTGCTGGGCAAAAAGCTCCGGTTCACGGTCAATGAGCAACGCCTGCAGAATCTGCTGAAAGGTTCTGGTCTCACTGAATACTTCCGCATACTTGGCCTCAAACCGGTCAAAGAGGTAATACATGGCTGCCCGCAGCAAAGCTTCCTTACCGCTAAAATAGTGGTATATCCCGCCTTTGGTGATGCCCGCTTCCAGCGCAACATCCCAAAGGGATACGTACTTGTAGCCGCGCAGTAAAAACAGTCGCAAAGCAGCTAATATGATGTTTTCCTTCGTCATTTGTTTATTCCTTCCTCAAACATCATTATACCTACCAGTCGGTATGTATATTATTATCCGTTAATTCCCGCCGGGTGTCAATAGTCTCCCGTTGGAGTCCGGACATATTTAGGTAGTCCCCCTATGCGGAAACGTGTTATGATTAAACAGTGCGCAAAATCGTGGAAAGAGGTGGATGTCCGCCATGCCTCCGACAATACATGCTTTATACAATGCTTTGAAAAGTAAGATTTCCGGCATGGAAAAAGATTATCTGATTTTCCTGCTGGCGGGGGTCTTCCTCGGCTTTGGGCAAAGTGTGGACGGTGCCACGCTTACAAACTATTTAAAAGAAAATTTACATTTGGTCATTACCGAGCGTACCGCCCTGGAGGTCCCCCGGGAACTGCCCGGCCTGCTGGTGGTGATGCTTATTGGCGCCTTGCATTTCCTCGGCGATGTACGCATCGCGGTGGCCGCCAATGTTTTCGCCGCCCTGGGCATGCTCGCGCTGGGAATAATCCCGGCTGACTATACGCTGGTCATTATGTCCATTCTGCTCTACAGCACCGGCCAGCATATGTATATGCCCCTTGCCAACACCATCGGGATGAGCTTTGCCGGCCACGGGGATATCGGCAAGAAACTCGGGCTGATGAACGGCACCAATACCGCCGCGCTGGTAGTGAGCAGCGCCCTTTTATGGGCCTTGTTCCGGTTTGCCCATATTAGCTACACCGTTTCCTTCACCATCGGCGCAGGTTCATTTTTAATCGCCGCCGCCCTGCTGGCCCGGATCAAACCGGGCCAGACGGTCCAGTCGAAAAACCGGTTTGTCTTTAAAAAAGAGTACCGGCTCTATTACTGGCTGTGCATTCTCTTTGGCGCCCGGAAACAAATCTTCATCACCTTCGGTCCCTGGGTGCTCGTGGACGTGTTTAAACAACCGGTTACAACCATGACCATTCTGTTTTTCATCGTCTCCGTCGCCGGTATTTTCGTGAAACCGGCCATTGGACATTTAATTGATACCGCGGGTGAAAAGTTTGTACTCGGCGGCGAAGCGGTCCTTTTCTTCTTCGTCTGCCTGGGCTACGCCTTCGCCGATAATATTTTCGCGGGCCAAGCGGCCATTCTGCTGATCTGCGCCTGTTACGTAGTGGATCAGGTCCTTAGTTCGGTCAGCATGGCCCGGGCCACTTACATGAAAAAAATTGCCCTCAACCAGGAAGATGTTTCACCCTCCTTGTCTTTGGGCACGAGCATTGATCACCTCGTTACCATGTTTTTACCGTTCTTTGGCGGTCTGGTCTGGTATCGGGGGGGTCCCCACGGTTACAAATATGTATTTCTCGCCGGCGCAGTGATTGCCGTAATTAATTATTTCTCCACCCGGCTGATTACCCTCCGGCAAAAACCACCTGCCTTAAGAAAACCGCTGCGCGGCTTTCGGGAATAGGGAATAGGGAATGGGGAATGGGGAATAGAGAGTTGGAGTCCGTCTAGAGCGGAGGAATTCCCTTTCCCAGTGATATACTTTCCTATACGAATAAAAAAGACCTGAAACCGCGGGCGCGATTGCTTTTCCATGGTGGCGACACCAATTCAGTTCCCCGGCAATTTTTTCTGTAAAGCAATTAAATCCGTCCTTGCCCAGCGCAGATGCGCGTAAAATTCCAGGGCGGGAAGATTATGAAAGTCCGCCAGCAGATCCAAACGCTTTACCCCCTGGCTACGGGCCCAGTCTTCCAGCGCCGTCAGCAGCCTGCGCCCGATTCCCAGCCCCCGGTAACCCTCTGCGACCACCATGTCCTCCACCAGCGCTTTAAAACCACCGGCCGCGGTGGAAATCAGCAGTTGGGCGGAGCACATGCCGATTACTTTATCATCCAGTTCGGCAACAAGCAGGCAGCAATCCGTTTCCTTGCGCAGCATCATCTCCAGTCCCCGGCGCTGTTTTTCCGGCGCAAAGGAGAAATCCGCTTCGATGGCAAACAACAGCCTCAACAGTCCAAGCAAGGCATCAATATCCGAGGGCAGGCACTTTCTGATTATTAAACGGTCTGTCAGCATAACTTTGTCACCCCTCTGTTTTTTTGTAAATATTCCACGGCTATTTTTCCCATTCCTGCAGCGAAAAGGAATGCTACGAAACAGGTCAAAAATATATAACTACGGGAATGCCGATGTTACTTTTTTGTTTTTCATGTAAGTCTGACATTGCCCTAAGACCCAAAAACACCCGCTAAGGGGTGTTTTCTCTGTTTACTCTTCCAAGCCATTCTGACTCCTGACTTCTTATTAACTATTAACCCTTTGGCTTCTTCGTTTCTTTGTGTAATACCCTAAACATACTTTATCACCGTAACGAAATGCGTAAAGCTGCCCGCCAGCACAAACAGGTGCCAGACTGCATGACTGTAAGGTATCCGGCGGGCGAGGTAAAACAGGGCGCCCACCGTATATAAGATCCCCCCGGCCAGCAGCCAATAAATGCCCATGATGGGCAATGCGGCCAGCAGGGGTTTTAGGGCAAAGACCATCAGCCAACCCATCAAAGCATAGCACAGGGTGGAAAAGAGCTTAAACCGTTTCACGAAAAACAACTGAAATACTATGCCGATAACAGCCAGCCCCCAAATGACGCCGAAAATAGTCCAGCCCAGAGCGCCGTGCAACGAGACCAGGGCAAAAGGGGTGTATGTGCCGGCAATAAGTAGATAAATCGCCGCATGATCCGCGATTTTAAAGATATATTTGGTTCTGCCCGTAAAGCTGTGATATAGGGTTGAAGCCAGATACAACAGCACGAGCGAGGTGCCGTACACACTGAAACTGACCAAATGCCAGATTCCGCCTGTCCGATAAGCATCCAAAATCAGACTCAACAACCCGCATAATGCCAGAATTACACCCGCACCGTGGGTAATGGCATTCAATTTTTCCTCCACCTGCTGTCACCTCTTTTAACGTGGTTAATTCTTTACATTATTTCACAAACCGGCCGGACTTATCCAATTTCGAAGACACCCACTTCTATAAGTGGGTGTTACCTTGTTATTCTCTTCAGG
>DHRA01000068.1:21528-28861 GCA_002411145.1 Firmicutes bacterium UBA5324
CTCCACCTGAAGCCCCGAAGTCTGGCGTAGCCGGACGAGTTCACTACTCTGCTTCCATTATACCATATTTTCCAAACAATAACTCCCGCTCCCTCCGCCGGCTTGTTGTGCCCCACGCAAAGATGATATAGAATAATTATAGCTATTACTTAAATAAGAATTCCTTACCAGCCCGCCATTCCATATCCCAAGGAGGAAAAACCATGCTGCAAGAGGCTGAAAAAATATTGCGGACACATTATGGCTATCCCTCTTTCCGCGAGGGACAGACCCAGGTCATTGAACAATTGCTCAGGGGACGGGATACCCTTTCCATCATGCCCACCGGAGCGGGAAAATCTCTCTGCTTTCAAATTCCCGCCCTGCTGTTGCCGGGCCTGGCCCTGGTGATTTCCCCCCTTATTTCCCTCATGAAAGACCAGGTGGACGCGTTGCGCAGCATTGGCATCGCCGCCGCCTTTGTCAACAGTTCGCTCACTCCCGGAGAAACAAGGGACGTCCTGCTGCAAGCCCGGCGCGGAGACCTAAAAATCTTATATGTTGCGCCTGAACGTCTGGAGTCCCCGCAATTTCAACAATTTATCGCCGAGTTGCCTGTTGCGCTGATCGCCGTGGATGAAGCCCATTGCGTGTCCCAGTGGGGGCATGACTTCCGCCCCAGTTACCGTGCCATCGCCCCTTTCATTCAGCAGCTTGCAAAACGTCCGGTGATCGGCGCTTTCACCGCTACGGCCACGGACGATGTCCGGCAGGATATTATCCGCCTGCTGACCCTGGACAAGCCCGGGGTCTACGTCAGCGGTTTTGATCGTGAAAACCTCTCCTTTGCCGTGATGCGCGGCGTAAATAAAGCGAATTTTGTCCTGCAATATGTCGCCGCCCATAAAAACTCCGCCGGCATCATTTATGCGGCCACGAGGAAAGAGGTCGACGAGCTGCATGCGCTTTTACAGCGAAAGGGCTGGTCCGCCGGAAAATATCACGCGGGCCTGAGCGAACAGGAACGCACGGAAAACCAGGAAGCTTTTCTCTATGACAACATTCAGATCATCGTGGCCACCAACGCCTTTGGCATGGGCATTGATAAATCCAATGTGCGCTATGTACTGCATTACAATATGCCGAAAAACATGGAAGCTTACTACCAGGAAGCCGGTCGCGCGGGCCGTGACGGCCAGGCCGGCGAATGCATCCTGCTCTTTTCCCCGCAGGATCCTCTGTTGCAAAAATACCTCATTGAACAAAGCATTCAGTCCCCCGAACGCAGAACCCACGAATATCAAAAGCTGCAGACCATGGTTGATTACTGTCATACGCCCCGCTGCCTGCGAAAATATATCCTGCATTATTTTGGCGAACAGGAAGTCCCCGACACCTGCGGTAATTGCGACAATTGTACCAGTGGCGGCGAACTGACCGACATAACCCTGGAAGCCCAGAAAATTTTCTCCTGTGTCGCGCGGATGAAGGAGCGCTTTGGCGCGGGTCTGGTCGCCGATGTCCTGCGGGGTTCAAAAAACAAGAAGATAAAAGAGCTGCATTTAGTCGGTCTTTCCACCTATGGGCTATTGGCCGACCGTGCCACCCAGGAAATCAAAGACCTCATTAATTTGCTGGCGGCGGAAGAATATCTCTGTTTTAGCGAAGGACAATATCCGGTAGTGAAACTAACGGCTAAGGCGTGGGATGTCCTGCGAAACAAGCAGCAGGTATGGCAAAAAATACATCTGCCGCCAAAGCAGCAGCAAACAAACAATCATCTCTTTGAACTGCTGCGCGAACTGCGGCGGCATATCGCCGCCCGGGAACAGGTTCCGCCTTATGTTATCTTCGCCGACAGCACCCTGCGGGAGATGAGTGAACAGTATCCCGCCGACCTGGCGGCGATGCGCAAAATCAAGGGCATGGGAGATATAAAACTGGCCCGCTACGGCGGCGAATTCCTGCCGGTAATCAGACAATATATGACCGAGCATGATATTCAGGCTGCTCCACCGGCGGCCGCCGCAACGGAGCAGGAAGACAAAGACGAAGACACTCCCAGCCATCTTGTTACACTGCAGATGTTTACCGCAGGCAAATCGGTGCCGGAAATCGCCGGCGCGCGCAACTTAAAACCCGTCACCATTCAGGATCATCTGGTGCGCTGCAGCACGGAAGGCCATACAATCGACTGGGACCGGCTGATCCCTCCCCAACATGAACAAATCATTTTGCAGAAAATCACAGAACTGGGCGCCGACAGGCTGCGACCGTTAAAAGACGCCTTGCCGGAGGAAGTGGATTACGTCTCCATTAAAGCAGTAATTTGCAAACACCGGCTCTAGACAAAAAACGAGACAAGGGAATTTCTCCCCTGTCTCGCTTTTCATATTATCCTTTTCTGTTAAGCATGGCCAGACGTCTGCTTTCCTCGTTAATCCGCCGAATGATCTCTCTTCCATAGCTGGCGCTGCCGGTCATGATATCCAACAGCGACTGCTGTTTGAACCTTATTAGATCATAGCTCGTTTTGCAGCCGATGGCCTCCATCATCATGAGGAACTCATCGGATATATCCGTGGGTATGCCCAGCTCCATTACCGTTTTACGCAAACGGCCCGTTTCCTTCAGCAAGTCCAAAAAAGAAAGGCCGTTCAGCGAGCAGTCAATTTTATCCCAGGTTTCGACGGGCTTGTAAATGGAATATTCATATTGCATGGCGGTGCTCACCAGATCCTTACCTGTCTTAAACCCCAGTTGTTCCGCCTTCTCGTACCATTTTGTCCCGGGGAATAGACCAGGAGGGTTCACGATCACTGTATCGGGCAGCGCTTTACTCACCAGGGCCACATTTTCCCGGTATACATCCTCCAGGGTCACCCCCTCCACCACCGGACAAGGGTAAATCAGGGACAGGCCGACCCGGCAGCTTTCACCCACTGCGCTGGCCGCCAGCCGGATACAACTGATGGTGTCGATGATTTCTTTCTGGCAGGTGCCTTTATTCATGATCCTGGCGTTTATCAGGTCATGCCCGGTTTCCCCGCCCATGAATACGGCCCGCAGACCCGATTTAATCAGCAGACAATAATCATCAAAGGTGACGCTGGTCACTTCCCCTGCCCGTTTAAACATGGAATAGTTGACGGTAAGCCCCTCCTCCAGTATTGCTTTGGCAATCTGCCGTCCGTGGGCCAAGGGGGTTTCCGAACTGCAGAACCGGAAAAAACCTACCCCTGCTTGCGTTAGGGTTTTCATTTCCGCAATAATTTCCGCGACCGGACGTGGCTGATAGGACTGCTTATGTCTGGTGTGGGAACAAAAGCTGCACTTGTTCCATACGCAGCCGGAACCGTCCACCAGCGTATGCAGCAATAATTTGTCCTTTAAATCAACATCCCGGTAGCGGGGAATGGTGAATGTCTCTTTGGCTTTGGCCGCATCGCACTTTGGACGATAGCCGCCGGTAATAAGTAGCGGTGCGCCGGAGAAAACAGCGGAAACCCGCCGTAAAAAAGCTTCTTTTGCCTTGAATTGACGACGTAGTGTGAGTAATTGGGCCAGCGCTTCCTCCCCCGGGCCCATGATCGCCAAATCAAATCCCTGCCCGTGTAAAACCTCCCCGCCATATACTTTCACCTGTGGCCCGCCGACTACTACCGTCGTTTCCGGGCAATCCTCCCTTAGCTTGGCCGCTAAACCGCCGCTCCATTTATAAGCCTCGCCATACCACAGTTTAATGCCGACCGTCGGAATTTCATGTTCTTTAACGAAACGGACAATCCGTCTGATCTCGCCATCCATATGCCGCATGCGGCAAAATAACGAGAAAGCCTGTACATATTTACTGAGCGCAAATAGCAGCAGCGTAATGAATCTTGCCCCCTTCCGGTGAGCTTTCAGTTGCATGAGTGTTAACAGCCGCAGCAGCTTCACGCACCACCGGGGCACCCCCCGTTCCAGGGATCCAATGCGTAATTCGTCATGAACTTCGATCCCGAAGCCCTTTTCCGTCAGATGAGTGTGGAGCGCCACTAAGCCGTTATCCAGGGCTACATCGGACATAACCCGCTGGCGGGGGGCAAAACTATTGACCAGCAATATATCAATATTTTTCATAGAAAACACCCTCCTCGAAGTAATTAGTGTTAACCCAGCCTTTTTCTTTCTTTGACCGTATCTGTCATGACCCCAATATTGTGGAGGACCTTCTGGGCAACAACCGGATGACTACGGATAAAAGCTGTAAAAGCCATACCGGAAACAATGAACAGTTCCACGTCTGTCGCGGCCGTTGCCTCCGACGTCTGATCCCCGCTTTCTAAAAGAGCAACCCGGCCGCAAAAATCTCCTGGCTTAATACGTAGTGTCTCAAGCGGATGATTGTGGGTCGGGCTGCTTATGATTAAGTTGCCGGAAAGCAATATGTGCATCTCATGAGCATAATCACCGGGATTAATAATTTTTTCTCCTTCATTGTACCGATGTATTAACCCGATATGCAGAAATTTCTTAGCTTCTTCTTCCGTTAGTCCGGTAAGTACAGGTACAGCCTGCAGTGGTGACCGTCCAAGCCTTTCGCCTACGATTCTCCATATACCGTCCGCACTAACCAATCTGCTGTTAACAAAACGGGCAGCCGTTGGGAATTCCCTTACAAACCAATCAGCGGCTGATTGGTCATTCCGGCGTTTTCGTGCATTGCGGTAAAAGGGGGAGCCAACGGCCCGCATATGGGCTTCATCCTCCACCAGCCACACTAAAGGCACCATGCAGCCATATTCGGGAATCTCCACATTATTGGTAAAACGGCGAAAACCTAATCGTTCGTATAAGGGAACCATGGAAGGATTGCAGCCTGCGAAAACAAACTGTATCTTCCCTTCATCGCGCCAAAACTCGTACGAGCCGGCGACGAGCATATATGCGGCAGAAGTCCGGCGATAATCCGGCACTACCACATATTTCGAGGTAAAGCAGAATTTTTGTCCCTGTTTTCCCCTGTTGAAGGAAGTAAATTTATCCATGGAAAACATTTGGACTAAAGCCGGTGAAAAAGCGTCCTGTCCACCGAGATTATTTCGGATTGTTCCGATAATCTTAGGGCCAAGCTTCACATATACAAGAAATCCCCAGGCATCAAGGTCATCAATAACCAGCCTTTGTTTATGATCGGCTGAAGCAATTTGCCGTCCCATTTCCTCCACATACACCCGGTAACGAAGACGATAAATGCTTTTCTTGTCCCTCTCACTTTCTGCTATCGCTACTTTCAGGCTTTTTTCTTCATCCTTCTCCCTCATCTGAGGGCGTGTTTTGATTTCAAGGTCCTTCATAATCACACATCCTTTCCACTTATAAATCATGCTTAGCAAACCCGTCAGCAAAATATTTCAGTATCCATCCAAATCCCCCCTTTCATGTTATATTTTTCTATAAATAGATATCGTTACCTGTAATAAAATGGAAGAATAACGCAAGCAAGCACAAAAAAAATCCCCGCTGAGTCGAAAAAACTCAGCGGGGATTTTTATTATGTAAGGATTCGCAATCTTACAACGAGGTACACAGATGCCCTCTTGCCGTAAACATCAAAGAAAGCCTCTATTAAAAACTCATAATTTGGGGGAAATAGACACGAAATGTTGTGCCGGCACCTCCGGTATCGACTTTTATCTCAGCCTGGTGCCGGTTGGCAATGCGATAACAAACTGCCAAGCCCAGACCCGTACCCGTTTCTTTAGTAGTTAAAAAGGGAGTACCCAAATTCTCCAGTACATGGGGGGGAATACCCCCGCCTTCGTCCCGGACGGCCAGGACAACATTGTTGTTTTCCACAAAAGTGCTTATAGTGAGCAAGCCGCCGGCGGGCATGGCCTCCAACCCGTTTCGCACCAGGTTAAGCATGAGCTGACGTATTTCTTTCTCGTCCAGGAAGGCCTCGGGTACCGCCTGCAGATCGAGTTTGACCTGGGAATTGGAACCGTGGGCATCGGCCTGCAGCAGCGGGTATAAGGCAAGGACGATTTTGTCCAAAAAACCGGCTTTAAGTTCCACCACCTTATTTTTACAGAGAGAGAGGTATTCGCTGATAATGGCATTGGCCCGGTCCAGTTCTTCAATCATGATACCGAACCGTTCGTCATAACGGGCGAGTTCGGGATTCTGGGACAGCATTTGCAGATAGCCGCGTACCGTCGTCATGGGATTTCTGATCTCATGGGCCAGATTGGCCGCCATCTCGCCCACCGTATTCAGACTATCCAGCCGGGCCATATCCTGTTCCAATTTCCGGCGCATGGTTATATCACGAATAACCCCTTCAATAGTCACCAGGTTCCCTTCCATATCATTAACCGGGACACTTGTCTGCTCCAGCCAGACTTCCTTTTGGGCCTTGGTGATAATGCAAAAAGTCAATGGAGCCTTACCGGCAACCGGAGCTCGTAAAAATGCCGCAAGTTTCTTTCTGTCACGGGTATGGACGATCTTTAGAAACAAGCTTCCGTCAGTATAGAATTCCTCGGCCCGGTAGCCGGTAACGTCGGCGATGGAGGGGCTTATATAGGTGAAACCGGGTTCCGGTGACAGCGCATAGCGGTAAATGATATCGACAGCATTTTCCGCCAGCAACCGGTAGCAGTCCCGGCTATGAACCAAGTCTGTTCGTGTTTTCTCAAGATACACTATTAACATTCCTAAAGCGATGAGAAAGCGTAAAAGTGCGTCAATAGGATACCCTAAGGGAACAAACCATTGCACCGGACGTAAAAAAATAAAATCCAACCCATGCACACCCAAAAAAATCAGAGAAATTCCCGTGAGCCAGACACCAAGTCCTCCCGTATCAACTCTTCGCAGGAGAACCAAGCCTGTCCAGATATACATTGATGCAAAGTATAGGCAAGGCAACAGTGCTTTAACCTCAAATACGGGATTAAAACTAATAATCACAGCACCTAATACACTAACTATCAAGGCCATATGTGCAACCCATGACCGTAACTTTTCACCCAAGAAATCAAAAATACCCCATGTGAGTAATGAAACATTTAGCGTAGTAATGATTAAAAAGCCTAAACCCGTATTAACACTGATATTATTTACATTTTCTGAAAAAATTGCCGCCCGGTCAAGGAATACCAGCCTTATAAAATAGCAAAGCCAGCTTAATATCCAGAAGCCCAGATACCGTTCCCGATAAACCTTGAACAAATAGATATATATACACGTCGCTATCGCCGTACCAAGTATAGACCCCATGATGGCTATCTCAAAAGGATTCAACTTACATACCACCCGTCCAAAAGAATTCCCAAAGCATTCCAAGAAATCTTTCCTATATCTGTAA
>DHRA01000033.1:0-14901 GCA_002411145.1 Firmicutes bacterium UBA5324
GGCTGTTTCCTAAAAATCTCTTTGCTTCTTGGATTCTTTGTGTTTCATTTGCCTGATACAAAATGCTATAATATGATTTAAAGGATAAAAAGGAGAAATGATAGATACATGCTGACAGGAAAACAAAAGCGCTATTTACGGAGTCTGGGCAGTGTGCAGGAGCCGGTGCTGCAGATCGGTAAAGGCGGTATTAATGAGAATAGTGTTGTGCAGGCGCAGGAGGCGCTGGAAGCCCGGGAACTGATCAAGGTGCGGGTGTTGAATAATTGCCTGGATGAACCCGCGGACGTGGCGGCGGCCTTGGCGCTGAAAAGCGGGGCGGAGGTGGTCCAGGTCATCGGACGGAATTTTTTATTGTTTAAACGCGCAGAGAAAAAGCCGAAGATAGAACTGCCGGAGTAATGGGGGTGTCGTTGTGTCAAAACGGGCATTGCTGCTGAATGCAAAACGGATCGTTGTAAAAGTGGGTACCAGCACCCTTACGCATGCCACCGGCAAACTTAATTTGTACCGCATCGAAAAACTGGTCCGGGAACTTGCCGATTTAGCCAATCAGCAGAAAGAAATCCTGCTGGTCACGTCCGGCGCCGTGGGCGCGGGTATGGACCGGCTGGGCTGGAAAGAGAAGCCGAAAGCCATCTCCGATAAGCAAGCGGCAGCGGCGGTGGGTCAGGGGATTCTCATGCACATATACGAAAAACTGTTCGGGGAGTACGGCCAAGTGGTGGCGCAGGTGCTGCTGACGCGGGAGGATACCATCAACCGCAAACGTTTCCTGAACTCCCGCAATACGCTGCTGGGCCTCCTGCGGCATGGCGTGATACCGATTATCAATGAAAATGACGTCGTCGCCTGGGAAGAATTAAAAATTGGGGAAAATGATTATCTGTCCGCCCTGGTGGCCGGTTTGGTGGACGCTGATGCTTTGGTTATCCTTTCCGACGTGAACGGGGTTTACACGGATAACCCGGCGAACAATCCCGCCGCCCGCTTTTTAGCGTTAATCGAAGAGATTACCCCGGAAATTGAGGAACTGGCCGGCGGCCCGGGCACTATGCGGGGAACCGGCGGCATGTATACAAAGATTCAAGCCGGTAAAATCGCGATGAATTCCGGCATTCCCCTGGTGATCGCCCACGGCGGCGTGGACGGCAACATCCGGAATATCCTGGCGGGACAGGAGATCGGTACCCTGTTTCTGCCCAAAGATCATAAGCTGCAAACCCGGAAATGCTGGATTGCCTACGGGGCAATGCCCCAGGGCCGGCTGACGGTGGATGCCGGCGCGGAACGTGCCCTGCAGGCTGGCAAAAGCTTGCTGCCCAAGGGACTGCTCAGCGTGGAGGGTGAATTCGAGCAGGGCAATATCGTGGCGGTTTTTGGTGAGTCGGGCAAGGAACTGGCCCGGGGCATTGTCAACTATGATCACGTGGAAGTGGAAAAAATCAAAAACGCCCATAGCCATGAGATTGCCGCCATTCTCGGCTATAAGCACTTCGATGAAGTGATACATAGGGATAACCTGGCGCTTTTAATATAAGGGCTTGCTGGAAGGGGGATTCATGATGGATTATGTTGCGGAATTTGAAAAAAAAGGTAAGCTGGCGAAAGGGGCCGCCAAAAAAATGGCCATTACCGGCACCAAAGAGAAAAACAACGCTTTAACGGCCATGGCGGAAGCTCTGTTGGAACGGCAGGCGGAAATTCTTGCCGCCAACGAACAGGATATGGTCAAGGGCAAGGCCAACGGACTGGGCCAGTCACTCTTGGACCGGTTGCTGCTTACTCCCGGGCGGATTGCCGATATGGCGGAAGGTCTTCGGCAGATTGCCGCTTTGCCTGATCCTGTCGGTGAGGGACTGGGCTCCTGGCTGCACCCCAAGGGGATGCGGATCAGCAAAATCCGGGTTCCGCTGGGGGTCATCGGCATAATCTACGAAGCCCGGCCCAACGTCACCGTTGACGCGGCGGGGTTATGCCTTAAATCAGGCAATGCCGTGCTGCTGCGGGGCGGTTCGGAAGCGATCCAGGCCAATCTGGCCATTACAAAGGTTCTGACGGAGGCGGCTACCAGGGCGGGCTTGCCCGCGGGAGCCATCCAACTGATCGAGACTACCGACCGGCAGGCGGTACAGTTAATGCTGAAAGGCAATAAATATCTGGATGTGCTCATCCCCCGGGGGGGAGCGGGCCTGATTAAAACGGTGGTGGAAAATGCTACCGTACCGGTCATCGAAACGGGCACCGGTAATTGCCACGTGTATGTGGATGAGGATGCCGATCTGGCCAAAGCGCGGCAGATCGTACTCAATGCCAAATGCCAGCGGCCCGGGGTGTGCAACGCCATGGAAACGCTCCTCGTACATGAGAAAGTGGCGGAGGAATTTTTGCCGCCCATGCTGGACGCCCTGCACCAGGCCGGGGTGGAATTGCGCGGCTGTGCCGCGTCCAGGGCGCTGTACGACGGTTGTGCCGTGGCCACCGAAGAGGACTGGGCCACGGAATATCTGGATCTCATTATGGCCGTGAAAATTGTGCGGGACATTGACGAAGCCATTGAACACATTGCCCGCTACGGCACCGGACACTCCGAGGCGATTATCACGGAAAGCTATGGCCGGGCCCGGAAATTCAGCGCGGAAATAGACGCGGCGGCGGTCTATGTCAACGTCTCCACCCGCTTTACCGACGGCTTTGAATTCGGCTTTGGGGCGGAAATCGGCATCAGCACGCAAAAGCTGCACGCCCGCGGCCCCATGGGCCTGGCGGAACTGACCAGCATCAAGTACGTGGTCACCGGCGACGGCCAGATCCGGGGGTAATTATTTGTATGTTGAACCGCAGAGAAAATATAAGTAACGTGCTAAGAGGATTGACCTTTTGTGTCAGTCCTTTTTTTTTATACCCATGTTCCATGCTTAAAAGGTGCAGTACGATTAGGCTGACACAATGGTGTAAGTAAATTTCTCTTTGCGTTCTCTGCGTCTCTGCGGTTCATTTTAGTCCCTTTGTTTCTTGGTGTTACCATACTTCACCAAATATTCACAGTTTGTTCGTTGACTGGAGGTAATTGTCAATATAAACTAAAATTAACAATGGTAGAGTGGACGGTGATGACGGTGTTGAAAAAACGGAGCTACATAATCGGGTTGGGTGTCTTTTTGCTGGCGACGCTGGCGGCCGGCGGCTGGTACTATGCCAGCCGGCAGACGAAGGCACCGGTGACAAAGACCGCAACGGTTACCCGGGGAGATATTATTACCGCCGTGTCGGCTACGGGGACGATAGTGCCGGTCGACTCGGTAAACATTGGTTCCAAGATTACCGGTACGATCAGCGAAATGCGGGTGCAGGAAAATCAGCCCGTGAAAGAAGGCGATATCCTCTGTGTACTGGATGATTTAAGATATCAGGCGCAAGTGAAGGCGGCCCGGGCCCAACTCAACCGGAGCGTTGCCAACCTGGCCCAACTGGAGGCCGGTTCGCGGCCCCAGGAAGTGATCCGGGACCAGAGTAGTCTGCGGCGGACGGAGAGCAAACTGCAGAATGCCAGAATGACTTTGGAACGCCGGCAACAGTTGTTTGCCCTGGGGGCCATTTCCCATCAGGATCTGGACACGGCGCAAACGGATTATGATGCCGCGGAAGCGGATTATCAAACGGCCGTGCAGCAATTGAGCATGACGCGGGAAGGGAGCCGGGCGGAGCAGGTCCAGATGGCCAGGGCGCAAGTGGAACAGGATGAGGCCAACCTGGAAAACGAGGAAGCCAGCCTGCGGGAAACGGTAATCCGTGCACCCATGTCCGGGGTGGTGGTGGGTAAGCCTATGCCCAAAGGGCAGACCGTGCAGGTCAGTACCAGCACCGCCCAGGTCATTATGCAGCTGGCCGATTTAACGCAGATGCAGGTTGAGGCCCTGGTGGACGAAACCGATATCGGCAGAATCAGGGAAGGCCAGGACGCCACCTTTACCGTGGATGCCTATCCGGGGAAACAATTCACGGGAAAAGTAACGAGGATTTCTTCCGCCGCGACGACCCAGCAAAACGTCGTTTTCTATACGGTTACTGTGCAGGTCGACAACCGGGAAGGGTTACTGAAACCAACCATGACGGCCCGGGTTACCATCCAGACAGGGCGGGCGGATAATGTGCTGATGGTGCCGAATAATGCGGTGAAGGATCGTAACGGCGTGAAAACCGTGCAGATCCTCCGCGACGGAAAAACCGTGCAGCAAAAGGTGAAGATCGGTTTAAATAATGATGAAACGGTGGAGATTACGGAAGGCTTGCAGGAGGGGGATGTGGTCGTAATCAGCAGTGTGGCCGGCACTAATTCTCAGCGCCAGGGGGGCGGCATGATGCCGCTGCGTATTCGTTAGGGAGGGGTTGCAATGTTAGGACTGCACAACATCACCAAAAGCTACTTTCTGGGGGAAATGGCCGTGCCCGTGCTGCTCGGCATCAATCTGACCGTTAAAGAAGGGGAGTTTGTATCCATCATGGGCCCGTCGGGTTCCGGCAAATCCACGCTGATGAATATCCTGGGCTGTCTCGACCGTCCCACCGGGGGATCCTATCAAATCGATGGTATCGAAGTAGCCCGGATGGATGATGATCAACTGGCGCAAATCCGCAACCGTAAAATCGGCTTTGTGTTTCAGAACTTTAACCTGCTGCCCCGGATTAACGCCCGGGATAATGTGGCCCTGCCCATGATTTACAGCGGGATACCGCGGGCAGAACGGGAGCGCATCGCCGGCGGCGCGCTCAGGATGGTGGGGCTGGCGGATCGCGGGCAGCACCGGCCCAATGAACTGTCAGGGGGGCAGCGGCAGAGGGTAGCGATCGCCCGGGCGCTGGTTAACAATCCGGCAATCATCTTAGCCGACGAGCCCACCGGCAATCTGGACAGCCGGGCCGGCGAAGAAATCATGGCCATTTTTCAACAGTTGGTCGCTGAGGGGCGTACCGTGGTGCTGGTAACCCATGAGCCCGATATTGCCGCCCACACGCGGCGGATAATATATCTGAAGGACGGGCGTATTCTCGAAGACAAAGCCGTAACCGAGCCGCGTACAGCGGCGGCGGAGGTGGCCGTTTACGGCCGGCAGGAAAGAGGGTAAGGCGCCATGTTTTGGGAAAATGTCACCATTGCTCTGCAGGGTTTAGCCGCCAATAAGCTGCGTTCGCTGCTGACGATGCTCGGCATCATTATCGGGGTAGGCGCGGTAATTGCCATGGTTTCCATTGGCGCGGGCGCCCGGGCGAAGGTATCTGCCCAGATTGCCAGCCTCGGCTCCAACCTGCTGGTGGTATCCCCCGGCGCGGTGGCGCCTAACGGCATGCGTCTCAGTGCCGGCAGCACCACCACGCTGACCATGGCCGATGCCAAGGCCGTCGAACGGGAAAGCACCGTGATTCACGTTCTGGCCCCCATCGTGTCACGCCAGTACCAGGTCGTTTACGGCAACCAAAACTGGCAGACCAACGTGGTGGGCAGTACGCCGGAATGGACCGTGGTCAGGGATTATCAACCGGATAAGGGGAGTTTTTTTGCGTCCGGGGATTTGGAAAGCCGCGCCCGGGTCGCGGTGTTGGGCAGGACGGTGGCCGATAACCTGTTCGGGGGCACCGATGCTGTAGGACAGGTTATCCGCATTAATAAATCTCCCTTCCGGGTAATCGGTGTACTGGCCACGAAGGGTCAAAGCACTACCGGTTCCGACCAGGACGACATGGTCATCATCCCCATTACCACCGCCCAGGAACGCCTGATGGGCCTGCAGTATATCCAAAATCTCTACATCCAGGCTTTAGACGATAAATCCGTGGACATTGCCCAGGAAGAAGTAAGCACCATTCTGCGCAAGCGGCATCGCTTAGAACCCGGCGCGCCCGATGATTTTTCCGTGCGCAACCTGCAGGCGGTAATGGCCGCCGCGGAAGAAACAACCCAAACCATCACTGTATTGCTGGGCAGCATTGCCGCCATTTCGTTGCTGGTGGGCGGGATTGGCATCATGAACATCATGCTGGTCTCGGTGACGGAACGGACCAGGGAGATCGGCATTCGTAAAGCCATCGGCGCGAAAAAACAGGATATCCTCCAGCAATTCCTGGTGGAGTCCATGGTTATCAGTATCGCGGGCGGGCTTGTCGGCATCCTGGCGGGCATCACGGGCGCCTGGCTGATATCGGCCCTGGCCGGCTGGAATACCCTGATTTCCTTCGGTTCGGTAACGCTGGCCTTTTTTTTCTCCATGGCCATCGGGGTATTCTTTGGCATCTATCCTGCACAAAAAGCCGCCATGTTAGACCCCATCGACGCCCTGCGTTATGAATAGGGAGTTATTTAATTTTTTCCATGTTTAAAAACCTTGTACCGGGAGAATATATTTTAATGTCTGTACAATAACGAAATCTGACGGAGGACCTATGACGCTTCGTGTTGGTATCCCGCGCGGATTATTATATTATGAGTATTTTCCTTTATGGCGGGAGTTTTTTACCGCCCTCGGGGCGGAAGTCGTCCCGTCTCCCCCCACGAATAAACAGCTGTTTGAACAGGGTTTGCGCCACAGTCTGGATGAAACGTGTTTGCCGGTGAAACTCTATATGGGTCACGTGGCGGCCTTAAAGGACCAGGTGGACTATTTATTCGTGCCCCGCATTGTCAGTGTCAACCAGGGCGATTACCATTGTCCCAAATTTTCCGGACTGCCTGATATGGTGCGCAGTATTTTTCCCACCCTGCCGCCTGTACTTGAGGTGATTGCCGACCGTACCGAGCACAAAAGCCAGTTGATGAAATCCATCTTCCGGATTGGCACGCTGTTCCGGCAAAACCCGGTAGGGATTTACGGGGCCTACCGGCAGGCCCTTAAGTATTGGCGGGAGACAGCCGGCGATTGGGCGCACTCCCTGTTGCCGCGGGCTGTGCCCCATCCCTCCCGGACGGTGCCGACGGTGGCGGTAATCGGACACAGTTACAACCTCTATGATATATACTGCAATCATAATTTATTGGCCCTCCTGCAGCGCATGGGCGTGGGCGTGGTTACACCGGAACAGCTTGCCTATAAACAGGTGCGGACAACTGCTGAAACCCATTTGCCTGGTTTGTGCTGGTCCATGGGTAAAAAACTCTATGGTACGGCCCTTGAATATGCCGGGCAAGAAGAGATTGACGGCATCATCCTGGTGTCGTCCTTTGAATGCGGTCTCGATTCCTTGCTGATGGATACCATAAACCGCGAACTTTTGCATTACAAAAAACCGGCCATGCTGCTGGTCATTGACGAGCATACCGGTGAGGCCGGGGTAATAACGCGGCTGGAAGCTTTTGTCGACATGTTAAAAAGGAGGGGGCGGCCATGAAATTAACCTTTCCCCATCTGGGCAATGTGGGCCTGCCCCTGAGAATGATGCTGGAGCAGGCGGGAGCCGAGGTTGTGATGCCGCCGCCCAACAGTAAACGAACGCTCTCCCTGGGCACAAAATACGCGCCCGAGTCCGTGTGCCTGCCGTTTAAGCTGACGCTGGGCAACTTTATCGAAGCCTTGGAGCAGGGCGCCGATACGATTTTTATGGCTAATGGCCCCGGCAGATGCCGCTTTGGTTTTTATGGCGAGGTCCAGCAGCGCATCCTCCGGGAACTGGGGTATCAGTTTACCATGCTGCAAGTCAATACATCGGAGCACGTTTTGCAAAATATCCTGCGTGCCTTGCGGACAATTTCTCCCGGATTATCATGGCTGCAGGCCGGCCAGGCTTTCCGGCTGGGCTATACGGCGCTGCAGGCCGTGGATATGCTGGAGAAGGAACTGCACCGCGTCCGTCCGCGGGAAAAAGAAAAACAGGCGGCCAGCCGGATTTTTCAAAGCGTGATGGACCGTCTGCAGCGGGTGAAAACCATTCCCGAAATAAGGGCGGTGCGTGACTGTGGGTTGCAGCAATTACGCCGGGTGCCGGTCAACGAAACCCCGGTTTTAAAAATCGGCATTCTGGGAGAGATTTATGTGGTGCTGGAACCTTTTGTGACCGCGGATATTGAGCGGCGGCTGGCGGAAATGGGCGTGGAAGTCTCTAAATTCCTCTATCCCAGTGACTGGGCATCCTTTAACTTCTTTATCAAAGCCTTGAAGGTTTTTCCGGAACACGGCACCGCGGCGGCCGCGGCCAAACCCTATCTGAACTATGCGGTGGGCGGTGAAGGGCTGAAAACGGTAGGTCAAACCGTGCTGTGTGCTCAACAGGATTATGACGGCGTAATTCAACTCTATCCTTTTACCTGTATGCCGGAAATTGTCGCCCGTCATATGCTGCCGAGAATACAGGAGGATTTGCAAATCCCGATACTTACCCTGGGGGTGGATGAGCATACCGGGGCCGCCGGCCTGCAGACCCGGCTGGAGGCTTTCGTCGATATGGTCAGCCGCAGAAAGGCGGCAAAGTGCGGAAAGTGAAGAGAAAGCTGATACCATAATGGTGGGAGATCTTGTTTTTTTGGTGCTTCCGCGGTCAGTGTAAGCGCTTTCGCCAGCCGGCTTCCCATAATATCTGCAAAATCCGCAGTATTTCCTCCGCAACTGGTCGACCATAATCATCGACCAGCAGCAACTGATGATTTTCGTCGCCGTAATAGGCCATGCCTTCCAGCTTGCTTGCAAAATCCTGTAATTCCGAATCTTCCGCGGTTTTTTGTTTTAAGCGGCGCAAGAGGTCAAGTGTCACCGGCACTACGCGCATTACCTAGCCCCCTTCCAGCTGAATAATAACGGATAATCATTGATGCACAGCTTTACGGGATCAAGCCCTTCATCTCTATATTACATAATATGTGAAATTAGACATAGTGTACGGAAAATGGTCGCTGATATTGCTGGTAAATTAAAGAAGCTCCCGACGGAGCTTCTTTCTTTTTTTCGAAGAAACGGCTTTTTAAGGACCTTCGCAGATTAAAGGATTAACAGCAGCAGGATAATCAATACAATCCATACGAAAAAGTCACTACCACAAAATAACGAACCCATACAGAAACCTCCCTAATCTGATACTCTCAGGAAATATCCTGGTAGTATAAGATATGCTGTCTTTACATAATATGTGACAACAACTTAGGAGATCGCGGATAATTACAGCTATCGAACGGTGAAAGAAATTTAACTGCGGCCAAGTTGAGTGAAAGATAATTTTCCCCTGTGTATGTGAGCTCATTCCGGCGTAACAGAAATTTCTTCTGTGCCGTACTTCCTGCGGTTTGAAAGCCGCCGCTTAAGAGCCGGGGTGATTATAAAATACAGAAAATCAGGAGAATAAAAAACAGAAATACAATCAATTCCCAAATGTCAGAACAAAAACTACAACCTCCCATAAAAATACCTCCCAGCGAATACTCAGGAAGAAATCCTGGTATTACAGCATATGTTAATTCCCCATAATTCGTTACAGGCCGGCGCCGTTAGCGAAAGAGAATTTGACCCAACCCGGGGGCTTCCCTTTCCCCAAAAAAAAGAAGCCCCACCAGATGGAGGGCTTCCCGGCGATTAGCTAGTTGTCAAAACCAAGAACCAAGAGAATCAGGATCAAGAACAGAACAGCAGCGACCATAAAATTGTTTTCACAGAATCCACCCATTATATAACTCCTCCTTTTATATATGGACTTTGATTAAATCCCACATTGCATAATATGAAAGGCGGGCTGCAGCGGTGAATAGAAGTGGCATATTTTTTCTTAAAATGTCAAAACCCCCGTGCCGGACGGGGGTTTTCGGCATGACTAGTCATCAAAGCCAAGAACTAAGAGAATAAGGATCAAAAATAATACGGCCGCCAACATGGTTTGATTGCCAAAAGCCATAACTCTGCCTCCTCCTTAGTAAGCACAAACAGATTCTTTTTTCTGTGTATACTATGAATTGGTGCAGGGATTGGTGACGTAGAAGCAGGAGGTTACGACCGATGAAATAACTGGAAAGGAATGCACGGGACAGAAAAAAGCCCCTGATAAAAACAGGGACTTTTCCAGGGAAATGCTAATTCAGGCCGAGTACCAAAAGGATGAGAATAAGGAAGAGAATAACTGCAAAGCTTTCATTACCGCAGAAACCGCCCATAAACACCCTCCTATAATTAGAATTGAATTGGCTTTTTATTCACCATAATACATAATATGTCTTAAGCAGTCCTTTGGTGAATATTTTAATCCCGTTGTGTTATGAAATGATTTCCATGGCATTTCACGGTCTTCCTTATGTATTCTCTATACAAGCGAAAGTGCATGGGGTATAATAATTCTGAAAACTCCCCGAGGAGGCAGTCATGTTTAAAGATTTCAAAGATGAACTGATTTGCACAGGCGGAAAGCTGGCCATCATGGGCGGTACCTTCGATCCTATTCACTTGGGACATCTTGTCACCGCGGAGGCAGCCCGGGTCCAATATGGTTTTGATCACGTGATTTTCGTACCATCGGGGCAACCGCCCCATAAGGACAGGAAAGACATCACCGCACCGGCCCATCGCTATGTCATGACTATATTGGCAACCATGAACAACCCTTATTTTCACGTCTCTTCTTTTGAAGTGGAACGGAAATGTCCTTCCTATACCATCGACACGGTGAAGTTTTTTCACGAACAATACGGGGACAAGGCGGAACTGTTTTTCATCACCGGGGCCGATGCGATGCAGGAAATACTAACGTGGAAATCGGTGCCGGAATTGCTTGACACCTGTCAGTTCATCGCCGCCGCAAGGGCGGGTTGCTGTTTCCAGGCCCTGGAGAACGTAACCAAGGAACTGGGGCCGGCCGGTAAGGAAAGAATTCATTTTTTTGCCACGCCGGAGATTGATATTTCCTCCACGGTCATTCGCCGGCATTTGAAAGAAAAAAAATCCATAAAATACCTCGTGCCGGAAACAGTCGAGCACTACATATACAACCAGCATCTTTACGGCTGCAATGGGAAATAAAGGTGCACATAATAACCGAAAAAACGGAAAAAATGTAAACGTAAAGCTAGCTATCAAGGAGTTATCAAAGGAAAGGTGAGGTGACCGTTTTACATGTCCCGAACACTTTATGTAGGTAATCTGCCGTGGGCGACGAATGAAGGCGATCTGGCCGGGATGTTCACTCCCCATGGAAACGTGATTTCAAGCCGTATTATCACCGACAAGGAAACCGGGCGGTCCCGAGGCTTTGGCTTCGTGGAAGTGGCAGACGAGGACGCGGACAAAATGATCGATGCAATGAACGGCTTAGACGTTGGCGGAAGACAAATCGTCGTAAACGAAGCAAAGCCAAAACAGGGGAGACCGCATGAAAGTATGGCTCAATCCCTATAAAAAATGGCATGGACCTACAGCCGGGCGCACAGCGCCGACTGTAGGTTTTTTTGATTAACAGAAAATATTGAACCGCCAAGACGCAAAGACGCAGAGGTTTTAAAGAAGTAAATAAGTTTTTCCTTCTTTGTGTGAAACCCCTCATGGCGTCTCGGCGCCTTGGCGGTAAACCCATTTTTTCTTTTCCGACGATATCTGCCAATAATGGCAGGAAGAAGATAAAGTTTAGCGAAATATGAGATAGGTGATTTACATATGGAATTAACATTTGTGGAAAAAAAGCTGCGGCAGGCACTGTCCGCGAAACGCTACCGGCATTCCGTGGGAGTCAGCCAGACTGCCGCCGAATTGGCGGAGAGATTTGACGCCGATATTGACCGGGCGACGGTAGCCGGTCTCCTCCATGACTGTGCGCGGGAACTGCCCAATAAAACCCTATTGAAAAGGGCTGCCGACTCTGCTATAGTAGTGGGTAGCCTTGAAGAGAGCAGCCCCGTATTGCTGCATGCTGTAGTCAGCGCCCGTCTCGCGGCCGAGGAATATGGCGTACAGGATGAGGCCGTCCTCCGGGCCATTGCTTTGCATACCACCGGCGGTGCCGGCATGGGCAAATTGGATAAAATTATTTTTTTAGCAGATTTTATTGAACCCGGTCGGATCTTTCCCGGCGTAGACAGGCTGCGGGACTTGGCCGACCGGAATTTGGACAAGGCGGTATTGGCGGCGTTTGATCAAACTATCCGTCATTTGCTGGACAAAGGGATGGTCATCCATCCTGCCTCCGTCGCCGGGCGCAATGAATTGCTGCTGTCGCTGCACGACAAGTAGTTCTTTGTGCTGTGCCCGTTTCCGTTCTTTTGGAAAGGAGTGATCTCCGGTGAATAATCAGCAACCGCAACGCAAGCGGCGCTACCGTATCCGCTGGAAGAGATTTTTATGTGTGTGTTTTTTCTTTCTGGCTTTGCTTGCAACAGGGATAGCCGGCAGTATCTATAATTATCTGGACAGCTTCCATGGTAAAAGCACGTCCTCCGTCAGCGCGGAAATCTCTGACCTGAAAACAATCGGTCCCCGCATGAATATCCTCGTGCTGGGGGTAGATGACGGTGAATACGGAGAGGACCCTGATCTGCCGAAGCGTTCCGATGCAATTATGTTGTTTTCCATGGATGTCTCTACAAACAGCGCCAGTATTTTATCCATTCCCCGGGATACCGCGGTGTATATTCCCGGTCGTCAGGGCTTGGATAAAATCACCCATGCTCATGCCTACGGCGGCCCACAGCTCGTGATGCGCACCGTCAGCGAAATGCTGGGTGTGCCGGTTAATTATTATGTGGAAGTTGACTTTAAAGGCTTTGAACAAATTGTGGACGTGCTGGGCGGGGTCGATTTGTATGTGGAGCAAAATATGAGCTACGAAGATCCCTACGCGGATTTGAAAATTAATCTCCACCAAGGCTTTCAGCACTTAAACGGCAATATGGCCGGACAATATGTGCGCTTTCGTCATGACGAACTGGGCGATATCGGACGGGTTCAAAGACAGCAGAACTTCGTGCAGGCCGTGACGGCAAAACTGCTGCAGCCCGGCACGGTGCTGCGCATCCCCACCCTGGCCAATGCCGTCAAACAAAATGTACGTACCGACATGCCGGCTACGCAAATGCTGCGGGTTGCCAATGCGGTCAAGAACCTGGAGCAGGAGAACATCCGGACAGTGATGCTGCCCGGCAGTTTCGGCCAGAAGGAAACTTATAGCTATTGGATCATGGATAAGGAGGAAACACAGCGCCTCGTACAGAAGATGTTTGTTGATCCCGGCAAAGAATGGGCGGCAACCAATGCGCCCGACTCCGCCAAAGCGCGAAACCAGTAGACCGTCAACTCGAAAAGGATAAATTAAATTCACGGAATTTTTTCGCAAGGCAAGGCGAAGGGGGCGCGCATATCGAGCATATGTAAGCCGACGACAACGCGGCATTGCGGACAAAGCCCGCGAAGGCAAGCGGGTTTCAGGGTTGACGACTACTACCGTCCAGGGCTTGCGGGATATACCCGCAAGCCTTGCTTTATTCGGATGTATATTTTTTTCGCGGATAGTGGAAACTTTTTAGCGAATAATTATTTTGTATTTGGAGAAAACAAGAAGATATTTGGAGGTATTTAATGAATCAGCAACCAGAAATCAATTGCCCGGAGATTATCGTTAAAGCGGCCGATGACAAAAAGGCCAAAGACATCGTCGTGCTGGATATGCGCGACGTGTCCCTGATCGCCGACTATTTCATCATCTGCCATGGGTATTCCACCACGCAGGTACGGGCCATTTCCGATAACATCGGCGAAAAAATGAAGGAACGCGGCATGATGCCCCTGCGCCGGGAAGGAGTCAATGATGCCCATTGGATTCTTCTGGATTACGGGCATTGCGTTGTCCATATTTTTACGGAAGAAGACCGCAATTTCTATGGCTTGGAACGACTGTGGGGCGATGCCAAACGGGTCGAATTCCAGCTGGCGGAATAAGGAGGAGCCATGTCTCAGCCTTTAGAACCGGGCCAAACATATACTCTGCCGGTGGTCAGAGCCGCTGAATTCGGCGTGTTTTTGGACGCGGGCACCGGACAATCCGCCGACGACATTCTGCTGCATAAAGAGCAGCAAACGGGCCCCGTAAAAGTCGGTGAGCCGGTGGAAGTCTTTTTATACCGTGATCCCCGCGGCCGCATCACCGCCACCATGCGCCTGCCCAAGGTCAAAGAGGGTGATTTGACCCGCCTGAAAGTGGAAGCAGCCACGAAAATGGGCATTTTTCTCGATATGGGCACCGACAAGGGCCTCCTTTTGCCCTTCGCTGAAATGAAAGGCCGGCCCAAACCCGGCGAAAGAATCTGGGTCGAGGTCTATCGTGATAAATCAGGCCGCCTCGCGGCCACCATGGAGATTGAAGGTCTCTTGAATAAACGGTCTAAGCCTGCCACCGCATTAAAGCGCGGCGACCAGGTAACCGGCACCGTCTTTGAACAGACCGAAGACGGCAGCTTTCTCTGGACCGAACAGGAGCATATCGCCTTCTTGCACAAGGACGAGCGCACCCGGGAACTGCGCATTGGCGACGACCTCACCGTACGCGTCATCTTTATCAGGGAGGACGGCCGTCTCAATGTCTCCATGCGCCCTGTCAAAGAAGAGGGTCGCGTCATCGACGCCGATGTTATCCTCAATTACTTACAGCAGCGGGAGAGCGGGCGCATGCCCTACGCGGACAATTCCCCGCCGGACGTGATCAAAGACCGCTTCGGCATCAGCAAAGCGGCCTTCAAGCGGGCCCTGGGGAAATTGATCAAAGAAGGCCTCGTCGAACAAAAGGAAGGCTGGACGTACCTGAAGGGCAGGGAGTAGGGAGTGGGGGAACGACCGCCTGCGGCGGTTTGTGAGTGCAGTTGTGGTACCCCCATGTTATTTAGTCCATATATGTTATTTATCAATAAAGCTCGGCGCAAGCCGAGCTTTTATTTTCCCCTACTCCCCACTCCCCATTCCC
>DHRA01000033.1:15018-15536 GCA_002411145.1 Firmicutes bacterium UBA5324
CCTACTCCCCACTCCCCATTCCCGGTCCCATAAACCTGATCGGGATCCCACGGCAGCCGGCAAAGCAGATTTCCGCCTGGCAGCCTTCCGACTTCCACCACTGGTTGTACACCCATACCTCATCGGTACAGGCCAGCAGTTCCAGGCAGTATTGCATGGCCTTCACGGGCTCCGTATCCGGGTCGAAAAAATCAAAGGCCAGCACCGGCGACAGCGGCAGTATATCCGGGCGGTTATCGGCAATGTCCCGGCAGACCCGGGCGATTTTCTGCTCGTTATTGTGTATGTCTCCCCGCAGCGGGTGGACAATATAGACCTTTTTCAAACCCACTCACCTCATTATAAGTGTTTCCCGAAAAAGCGGATAAAAAAACAATGAGCAGAGAAGAAAAGGGTAAAGGGTACGGGCTTTACGAAGTCTGATCCGGTAAAGCGGGCGAAAAAGCCTGTGAAGTGAAAAGTTGCCAGCCTTGTTTTTAGTGGAGATAAATGGATACTTGATTCAGGTGGGGTTTTAA
>DHRA01000033.1:15684-17187 GCA_002411145.1 Firmicutes bacterium UBA5324
GGTTAGTCATCGGATAAACCGGCCCGGCTACTCCGGGCTTATATATTTTTGTTTTTTTATATGAAGGATATGGCAAACGCTTGTGGAACTTTTATCCGATGGCTACCGCCGCTAAGACTCCCGCTTCTTTAAGCGGGAGTTAAGCGGCGCTACGCCCCTGGATAACGGTTTCTAAGCTTCAGAGGGAGTTAAAACTCCCCTGAAGCCAAGAATCCTGTTTATCTAGTATTTTGCATTTCGTAGGAGGCCAACCCATGAGACAAAAAAACATCCTGGATACGATCGGCAACACACCCGTAGTGGAACTGAAAACCTTCCGCCCCAAGGTGGGCGTCAAAATATTCGCCAAACTGGAAGGCTGCAATCCGGGCGGCTCCATCAAGGACCGCACTGCCCTGAGCATGATCGAGGACGCCAGACAAAGGGGCATTCTGCATAAAGACAAAATCCTGCTGGAGGCCACCAGCGGCAACACCGGCATTGCCCTGGCCATGATTGCCGCTTATTACGGCTATCGCTTTACGGCCATCATGCCCGACAACCTTAGCATGGAACGAACCAAGCTTTTGGCCGGTTTTGGCGCGGAGATCATTTACACTCCCGGCGTCGAGGGCACCAATGGTTCCATCAGGCTGGCCAAAGAGATGATTGGGACATCAGATAAATACCTCATGCTGGATCAGTACAGCAACCCGGCCAACATCCGGGCCCACTACGAGACAACCGGCGCGGAAATCATCGCCGACGTACCGGAAGTCACCGCCTTCGTAGCGGGCATGGGCACCGGCGGCACCCTGACCGGCGCGGGTCGGAGACTGAAGGAATACAATCCGGCAATCCAGATCATCGGGGTGGAACCGCCCGCGAAAAGCAGACTGCAGGGCCTGCGCAACATGGAGGCTTACTCCCCGGAAGTATTTGATCCGACAGTGCTGGATTACCGTTTGCTGGCCCAGGAAGACGAGGCCTTTGTCCTGGCCAGGAAACTTTTCAAGCAGGAAGGGATTTCCGTGGGCATCTCCTGCGGAGCAGCGCTGTGGGGCGCCCTGGAATATGCCAGGGAGATCGAACAGGGCTGTATCGTCGTTCTCTTTCCCGACCGGGGCGACAAGTACATCAGCACCGAGCTTTTTGACTAAGTAAAACAGGGACGGCTCCTGTTGACTCAGTCATCAAGGGCTGTCCCTGGCTTTCCGCAAGGCCAGTTTTCATATCTTCGCGCAGGCGGAGTCTTGCCCAAATATTGTTGTGTAAGAATAAGTATTTTCGTGTTGACTTTTAAATATGGCTGTTATATAATAAATTTCGTCGGCGGGACAAACAATCAAATAAAACGTGGGGGTATAGCTCAGCTGGGAGAGCGCTTGAATGGCATTCAAGAGGTCAGCGGTTCGATCCCGCTTATCTCCACCAAAAAAAACAAGGCTTGCGAGGTTTTCACTTCGCAGGCTTTTTGCATTTTGATGCCCAAAGTGGCTTATATTAAAGTTGGGACAGGGAACC
>DHRA01000093.1 GCA_002411145.1 Firmicutes bacterium UBA5324
GCAGCCCGCCGGCCTCCTTCACCACTTTGATGACTGCCTGCACAACCCGGGGATGGGTGGTGACCGCTTTATCTTTGTCCACCCCTTCCAGCATGTTGGGCTTTACTAATACTCTATCGCCGGGCTGTATGAACCGGGACATGCCGCCTAAATGAGCAAGCAATTCTTGCATCGCTTGCTCAACTGTCTGTTGATCGTAAGAATCGGCTTTTACAACCGCTACTTTCGTCATAGAATATAGCACCTTTCCTAAAAATCACGTGAACTGGAACATAATATCTCTATAAAGGAAAATAAGGCTCCGTCTTACAGAGCCTTACCACCACTATTTTTTCAAGAAATTTGATTTTACCACCCCGGACGACAATAAATAGGTAGTAAGTTGGTTTAAGCTTACATTCTCATCTTTCGCCTTCTTCACCAAATCACGATGCAACGACTTGGGAACCCGCACAACGAATTTTCCGCTATAGGCTTCATCATCATTTGAAGGCTCAGGGATTTCCACCCCATCTTCCAGGGCAACGTCAATCCAGCATCTTTTGGCATCTTCAATCATCGCCATTGCCTCTTCAACTGTATCGCCTTGAGACAGGCATCCCGGCAACTCTGGAATTTCTACAGCATAGCCACCTTCCGGCGATGGGTAAATGACGACCTTATAAGGAAGCGATGCATAGTAATCAAAGTCTTTTTTTGTCATTTTTCTTAAGCCTCCTCATCTTCGAAACTGTCCCCAATTAACTCAATTGCCTTTTCCACATAAATTTCTGATTTTCTCAAGCAATTTCTGGAGTTTACTCAACGTAATCACCCCATATATATCTCGCCACCATAGTATCACATATAATACTATAAATCAACTCTTAGTAACCCATATGTTACTAAATCAATTTTCCCGGACATATATCTGATTATTATACTAAAACTCACAGTCCCACACATTTCACTAACCATTGCATCCCCTCCCAACTCTTTAGTTATAGCTAATTTGCTTATAAAATGCAAAACTCCTGCCATATTTATACGAAATATAGCAGGAGTTTTATTACAAATGAATAGAACTTCTGTGCCCACAACGGCAGAACCCTCTTCTTATCCTACTTTTTTCAGTTCTTTCATCTCTTCCTCACTGAATAACTCGTCCACATCCAGCAGAATCAATAGTCGCTTCTCTTCCTTCCCGATACCCCGGAGGTATCTTTTTTCGGTTGTCGCCGGCAGCGGTGCAATGTGGACGATTTCTTTGACCTGGGTTATGGATATCGCATACTCCTCGTTGCCGAGAGAAAACAGGACCAATTGTTCTTCTGCCATATTTTTCGCCTCCCTTGCTAAACGCGGAATTTGGCCACGGCCGCATGCAGTTCCTGCGCAAGTTTTGCCAAAGCTTCGCTGGAACTTGCGATTTCCTCCATGGAGGCCAGTTGCTCCTCGGTAGCCGCTGAGACGCTCTGAGCTTCACCAGTCGATTTCTTGCTGAGATCATCGATCTTTTTGACCGCCTCCACAATATGCTGGCTGCCGGCTGCCGTCTGCTGGATAGCCGCTGTGATATCCCTTACCTGATCAGACACCTGTGTCACCAAATCAATAATCTCCCGAAAAGCAATGCCGGCGGCATTGACCACCTCAGCCCCCGTCTTGACCTCGCGTGTACCGTCGTTCATGGCGACGACGGCCTTATCGGTATCTCCCTGAATTTCTCCGATCAATTCAGCAATCTTCTTCGCTGCTTCCTGGGCTTGTTCGGCCAGCTTCCTTACCTCTTCGGCCACTACCGCGAAACCGCGTCCCTGTTCACCGGCGCGGGCTGCCTCAATGGCGGCGTTCAAGGCCAGTAAGTTAGTCTGGCCGGCGATGCCTGATATGGTATCCACAATTTGGCCGATTTCCTTGGATCTCTCACCGAGTTTAGCCACCACCGCGGCGGAAGTATTGACGGTATCTTCGATTTGAGCCATCTGGCTGACCGCTTTCTCCACAGCCACCCCGCCGTCCTTGGCTTTATCCGCCGCTTGAGACGATTGAACAGCAACCTGACTAGCACTTGCGGCCATTTGCTGGACGCCCGCCGACATCTGCTGCACCACTGCCGAAGTTTCGTTAGCTGCAGCCATTTGTCCCGTGGCATCTGCGGCCACCTCACTGATCGAAGCGGCAACCTGATTGGCCGCTTGGGCCGACTGCTCCGAACTGGCGGTTAGCTCCTCCGACGAGGCTGCCAACTGCTCAGCATCTGTGTTAATTTGCTTAATAAGCGTCTTAAGTTGCATAACCATCGTGTTAAAGGCCGAGGCCAACTGACCGATCTCATCCTGACTATCCACCTGCACCTGCTGTGTCAAATCTCCGCTCGCCACTTTCTCTGCAACCACGGCCAATTGGTTGACCGGACGGGATATGCTGCGGGCGGCAAAAATGCCGATACCAATGCCAAAGAGCGCGCTCAGTATGCCGGTAATGATGGAAGCCTTTTCGCTGTTGCCGGCGGCTGTCGCCGACTCTTGCATCGCTCCATTAATTTGTGCCTGCCGTAAATCCATATATTCCTTTGCTTTATTTCGCAATTGCCGGCCTAGGTCAGTCAGTTCACCGTTCATCACCTGAAGAGCCTCCTGCTCCTGTCCGGCCTGTTTTAAGGGGATGACGACTTTTTCCGCTATCTCCGAATACTTTGTATCCAACGCCAATAGTTCACTTACAATCTTTTTGCCCTGTTCTGTCCGTGCAACAGCCAGCAACTCTTTCTCAAACTTTTCACTTTCCGCCGCTACCTTCCGAAAATTATCAAGCGACGTCTTATCCCCGGACATAAGAAAGCCGCGAAGTGAAGCAAATTTGTTTTCTATGTCCCGCGCAATGTCCGCAGTTTGTATTAAGCGCGGGATGTCTTCCTGTTCGACCTTAGTTATTAAATTTTTGGCAATATCGACATTGTACGTTACAAAACCGAACCCGACTGCGCCTACGATTACAATTACCATGAAGTAAGCTACCATTTTACCCAGTAAATTCATTTTCAAACTCATATGCCCCCTTTTGATACAAAATTTAATTTGCGCTCTTCCCTGCATTCACACCTTTGCCCGCTCTACGCCGTATAGATTGCCAAGTTCGCTGCTTGAAGATTAAGCTACTAATTTTTCGAAAGTAATGTAACATAATCAGTTTATGTT
>DHRA01000072.1:0-50649 GCA_002411145.1 Firmicutes bacterium UBA5324
CCGGAATACATAAGAGGTATTATCTCCCGGATTCGTAATCAGGGTTACGAAGCTCATGTCGCCGGGGGTGCTGTGCGGGATCAGCTGCTCGGGCGTCCGGCGAAAGACTTCGACCTCGTTACGGATGCCCGGCCTGAGCAGGTTGCGGAAATCGCCGGAGCATGCGGCTGGCGTACCGTTCAGGAGTTGGGCAGGAATTTCGGCACGGTTGTATTGGTAGTCGCCGGCAATGCGGTGGAGGTGGCGACCTACCGGGGAGAAGTTTCTGGTCAGGAACCGCGTAGCCAGCCAACCTTTGGCAAAAGTCTTATCGAGGACCTCGCCCGGCGTGATTTTACCATTAACGCCATGGCCATGGACCTGCAAGGAAGGGTTATTGACCCCTTCAACGGCGGGAAGGATCTTGCGGATAAGGTTATCCGCACCGTGGGAAAAGCGGCGGAACGTTTTGCGGAGGATGGTTTGCGCATGTTTCGGGCCTGCCGATTCGCGGCGGAACTTGGTTTCGCTGTCGACCATACGGTTCTGGAGACAATATCGGAAAACTTGACGTTGGTAAATAATCTTTCGCTGGAGCGGGTTAGAGAAGAGATTAAACGGACATTATTAGCATCCTGGCCGCACCTGGGGTTGGCAGTGCTTGTCGCCTCCGGGCTGGCGGGCACGGAGTGTAGTGTAAAGGAATGCGGACAATGCCGGCGGGTTTCCGTTTTACCGGAGCTGCACCGGCTAGCCGGTCTGACGCAGAATCCCCGCTATCATAACTGGGATGTTTGGGAACACACGCTGCGGACAGTGGCGGCAACGCCGCAGGATTACGTTTTGCGCTGGGCTGCGTTGCTGCATGATGCAGGCAAAGGTTTGCCGGGGGTCAGAAGCAGAGACGAAGATGGACAACCGACGGATCATGGTCATGACCGGGCGGGCGCGATTATTGCTGCTGACGTGCTTGAAAGATTTCAGCTGCCGGGTAAACTGCGCCGGCGGGTGGCCTGGCTGGTGGCCCGCCATATGCGGTTTCACGCGCAAGACGGGGAAAATATCAATACCCTGACCCGCTGGGTGAGGAAAGAAGCCCGTTCCGGAGAATTTCGCAATAGTGCTGATTTGGCCCAGGCTTTTTACCAGCTTGGGGAGTTATGTCGGGCCGACCTTCTGGCTACCGGCCGGTTTTTTCAAGGTAACGCCACGTTTAATTGGGCGGAAAGGATCGCAGAAATGGCCAGGAAGATGCCTGTGCACACCACTGATGTTTTGTATGACCCTGGTGAACTGTCTGCCGTGTTAGGCGGAAAGGCTGTTTTAGGAGTCTTTTTGCCCGACGTGTTGCGGCGTATACAAGACGGGAGCGTAGGGAATACGAGGGAGGAAGTTATCGAGGCGGCTCGCAAATGGATGCGTCGGCACTTCGCATTATAGATAGCTACCTGACAGGGCAGGATGGGAAAAGGGAACGTTCTTAGCCTATTCTTCAAGCTTATTGTGAGAGTTCCGCGGTTATCCGAAGAACCTTCCCAAAAATCAGTCGATATGGCAATTTCCAGGGGAAGAAATATTGAGTAAACAGGAAATTTGTATTAATATTTACATATCCGGTATTCAGGTAATATAAAGCCGATATGCTTTAAAAATCATTTTCAGATAAAAAGGAGCCGAAACATGGTGAAAAAAATTATGATGCAGACCCCCCTGGTGGAGATGGACGGGGACGAAATGACGAGAATTATTTGGAAGCTGATTAAAGAAATTTTGTTGGCGCCCTATATCGACTTGCAAACCGAGTATTACGACCTTGGCCTTGCCAACCGGGATAAAACCGAAGACAAAGTGACGGAAGCCGCGGCGCTGGCCATCAGGAAATATGGTGTGGGGGTAAAATGCGCAACCATTACGCCCAATGCGGACCGTGTAGAGGAATATAAATTAAAGCAAATGTGGAAGAGTCCCAACGGCACCATCCGGGCGATCTTGGACGGCACGGTGTTCCGGGCGCCGATTATCGTTGACAGCGTCCAACCCTTTGTGCGCACATGGCGGAAGCCCATAACCATTGCCCGCCATGCTTATGGTGATATTTACAAGGATGTGGAATACCGGGTTGAAGGCGCGGGTAAAGCCGAACTGGTTATGACAAACGATGCCGGAGAAATTTTTCGGCAGACAGTGCACGACTTTAAGGGGCCCGGCGTGGTACTGGGCATGCACAACACCGATAAATCGATTGCGAGCTTTGCCCGGGCCTGTTTTAATTTCGCATTGGACCAAAAACAGGATCTATGGTTTTCGGCCAAGGATACCATCTCCAAAAAATATGACCATACCTTTAAGGACATCTTTCAGGAGATTTTTACGGCGGAATACGAGGGTAAATTTGCCCAGGCCAATATTGTTTACTTCTATACGCTGATTGATGATGCTGTGGCCAGAATCATGCGCTCGGAGGGCGGCATGATCTGGGCGTGTAAAAACTATGATGGTGATGTGATGTCGGATATGGTGGCCACCGCTTTCGGCAGTTTGGCCATGATGACCTCCGTGCTTGTTTCACCGGAAGGTTGTTATGAGTTTGAAGCCGCCCACGGGACGGTGCAGCGACATTATTACAGGCATCTTAAGGGGGAGGAGACATCCACTAATTCCATGGCGACGATTTTTGCCTGGACCGGGGCCTTAAAGAAACGGGGCGAAATTGACGGCGGCGAGGGGCTGGTTGCTTTTGCCGCAAAACTGGAAGAGGCGGCCATACGTACGATCGAGGATGGTGTAATGACCAAAGACCTGGCGGAGCTTTCCACCGTGCAGGATAAAAAGGTGGTCAATACGGAACAATTCCTGCGGGAAATAAATAAACGTCTGGTGAACATGTTTTAATTTTGCCTTCACGGCCGGTAGGGGCAGGTAAACTGCACTATACAGGAGGGAGGCGGTTAGCGGGGTGGAAGATATGACGGACGCGTCTAAACCACAGTCGGAAAAAGTTAAGCGGGAAGCCGACATGCGAGCATGGGACACGCATGAGGGTTCTGCCGGCAAAGATGCTTTTGAAATCCACATGGAACGAAAAGTATTTGACGATATTGCCGATATCTCCCGTGCTAATCCGCATCGGGCGCTGGGGGGGATCCTTTTTGGCCGGGTATTGACAAATCAGGGTGCTTCGCTGATCTTAATAGAAGGACATGTTGTTGCTGAGCACACGGAGGAGTATGAAGGAAATATTCTGTTCACCCCTGATTCCTGGCAACAAATAAACAGTGCCGGAAGGGAGTTTCCCCTTTGGCAAATAATCGGCTGGTTCCATATACAACCGGGTGCCGGTACGGCAATAGCGTCAGCTGACAAATTTCTGCACAATAATTGTGCTGATCTGCCCTGGCAAATCGCTTATCTTGTTGATCCGCTTAACTGTACGGAGGAACTTTTTTGTTTGGCTGGCGGGGAAATTGTCTCTTCCGGGTTTAAAATTGCCGCTGATGCTTATGGGCAGAAACCATCGGTGCTGGATTGTCTGGGCTGTATAAAAAGGTGGCAGTTTCAGGATGCGGATTACGCAAACAAGCGACCTGTTTTGCTGATTACGGTGCTGGCCATCTTGCTGTTCGCCGGTAATGCCTATTATTGGGTCCATGCCCGGACGTTGTCGGGGCAGATCGGCCGGTTGCAGCAATATGTCTCCCAGCTGGAAAACAGCAACCGGCTGCTTGCGGACAGGGTTAACAACAAGCAATACTGGCATCATGTGGTTACCGAGGGGGAAACTTTGGCCGACATCAGCAATAATTTCTATGGTTCGGAGGATTATGCGGAGGACATTGCCGTCCTTAACAAGCTTTCGGATGTCTATGGGTTGCAAGTGGGACAGGAAATTCTTATTCCAACTATCGATATTGAGCGGCCCGATCCTCAGGAGTAGTTTGTAAAAGAAGACAGGTAATAAAAAATAAACGTCAAACCCCGGGCTTGAACCGGGATTTGACGTTTATTGAGTCGTTGCTGCCGCCCGTTTTCTGCCGGCAGACTGTTATTGTCCTTCCTGTTCCGGGGCAGAGTCATCGTCCGGCGGCAGAGTCAACGGTGTCCGGCCTTCCTCCACCATATCATTATAACCGGCCATGGCGGCTTCGCGGAAGGAATGTTCATTGGCCATGGCTTTGGATACGATGGAGTCATTGATTTGTTTGCGAGAACTGGCGTTATCGCCGGCGCTCATACAATATTCCGAACCGAAGGACTGACTGGCCGTTTTTTTCATTTTATCACCTCCTGAAACATAGTTTGCCCATCAAGAAATAAATCTTACAGTAATTTCAAAGATGAAGGTTTAGGGAGGGGTCGACCGTCGGGAAAATGCGGAGGGGCCAAGGGCCTCTTATTGACAAGGCATAGGCTTGTCGTTATAATTAATAGAGTTGAGGTGGAAAATCTGTGAAATTAAATATTGCAATGATTAAAGATGTCCGGGGCGGCTCGCTTCCCTTTGATTTCACGGTGGAAGGAGAAGCACTGCAAACAGAAGACGCGGAGCAGATGAATTTTGCCGCGCCTTTAGTACTTCACGGCAAAGTGACCAATAACGGGCAAAGCTTGTCGGTGGAGGGAGTGCTGAAAACTGTTTTACAGTTGAAGTGCGGGTGCTGCCTGGAACCATTCCTGCTTGCTCTGGAAGAAGAATTTTGCGAAAAATTTGTTGAAGGGGAAGCTGAGACCGGGGATATGGCGCATAATGAAAATGAGCCTAGCTACTTTCAGGGGGATATAATCTCTTTTGAAGAATTGGCGCATGACTTACTTGTGCTTGCGCTGCCCATGCGTCCCATTTGCAGGGAGGATTGCCGGGGGCTCTGTGTAAAATGCGGCAAGAATCTGAATCATCAGGTTTGCTCCTGTTACGATGACGACCTTGATCCGCGCCTTTCCGCCCTTAAACAGCTGTTGGACAAAGAATAAATCGCTGCGGTATTCCGATATAAGTTAGCCTGGGGTTGGCATCTTTAGTGCGAGCTTAGATCGATTTTTACAGCCTGTTGATCCCTGAACTCAGCAAGGAGGGCGGGGGTTCCACAGGCTGTTAACGAAGATAAAGGGGGTGTTACAGATGGCGGTACCGAAAAGAAAGACCTCGAAAGCCCGTCGTGATAAGCGGCGTGCAAATTGGAAATTAGCTGCACCTGGTTATATTAATTGTCCTCAATGCCACCAGCCCAAAATGCCTCACCGGGTATGTAAGGAATGTGGTTATTACGACGGCAAACAAGTTGTTGCTGCTGAATAATTTCAAACACTTTGCGCAAGATAAAAGTCGATTTCCGATTTTTATCTTGCTTTTTTTATAAACCCTACTTGCTTTTTTATTAGTACCTGGTTATACTGATTTTATAACTAGGTACTAATATCAGGATCTAAGAGTTGGGAGATAGATGTTATGGCGCCGGGGAGAATATTGAAAAAGGTACGGCATAATATGCTGGTGGATTTACTGAACGAGAAGCCTTTTCTTACGGATGAAGAACTGGCCTCTTGCTTTGGTGTCAGTATACAAACCATACGTCTGGATCGTTTGGAGCTTGGCATACCTGAGTTAAGAGAACGCACCAAATTAGTTGCCCAGGAAGCCCGGGGCAAGCTGAAGTCCATAAACGTCCGGGAGGTTGTCGGCGAGCTTATCGACCTTGAGTTGGGGAAAAGCGGGATTTCCGTAATGGAAATCACGCCGGAGATGACCTTCGAGAAATCAGGCATTGCAAGAGGTCACCATATTTTTGCCCAGGCCAATTCACTGGCTTTGGCGGTAATTAACGCACCGGTGGCGCTTACAGGGGTGGCGAATATTAAATACAAAATCCCTGTTGAGCCCGGTGATAAATTAATCGCAAAAGCTGAGGTAGTTCGACAACGGGGAAACAAACATTTTGTATGGGTTAAAACAAGGTTAGGCAGGGAAGAAATTTTTCGGGCGAAATTTATCATGGTGGCTGTCGAACCAAAGTCCTGAAAGGAGATAAAACATGAAAATTGCTGTTGATGCAATGGGAGCTGATTTTGCGCCTGACGAAATTGTTTTGGGCGCCATTGCGGCTGCCCGTGAGTATCGTTGTGATATAATTATCGTGGGTGACGAACCACGTATTAGACAAATATTAGAGAAAAATGGCGCGGGCAATCTTCCGATTACCGTGCATCATGCTTCCGAAGTAATTGAAATGACGGAGCAGCCCAGTATCGCTATCCGCAAGAAAAAGGATGCTTCGATTGTGGTGGCGACACGCCTGGTTAAGGAAGGGAAGGCGGACGTTGTTGTTTCGGCCGGCAGCACCGGCGCGGCGGTTGCCGCGGCCTTGCTCGGACTGGGACGTATTCCCGGCATTGAAAGACCGACAATTGCCACACCGATGCCTAATTTAACCGGTACTACCGTATTGCTGGATTCGGGTGCCAACGTGGACAGTAAACCCAAGCATTTATTGCAAAATGCCGTCATGGGCGCGGTTTATGCAGAAAAAATCCTGGGTATACTCAATCCACGGGTAGGATTGTTAAATATTGGTGAAGAAGAGAACAAAGGCAATGAATTGGTGCTTGATACATATCCCCTCTTGAAACAAGCGACCCTTAATTTCATCGGCAATGTGGAAGGACGTGATATCTCTCGAGGAACAGTGGATGTCGTCGTATGTGATGGTTTTGTCGGGAACGTGGTTTTAAAGTTTGGTGAAGGTCTGGCTACAGCCCTGATGACGCTTATCAAACGGGAAATTGCTGCGCAGAACTGGTTTCTTAAAATCATCTCCGCTCTTGTCTTGCGGACAGCCTTGCGGGGCATGAAGAAGAAAATTGATTATGCCGAATATGGCGGTGCACCGTTGTTGGGTGTGGACGGTGGGTTTATTATCAGTCATGGTAGTTCTAAGGCTAAAGCAATAAAAAATTCCATACGTGTCGCCCGGGATTTCGCAGAAAATCGCGTGGTAGAAAAAATACGGCAAAGTTTCTCAAAGGATGGTGAAATTTACAATGGGTAGAACCGGGAGGTCAGTCGGCATTGTCGGTTTAGGTTCATACGCACCGGAGAAAGTGCTTACGAACGCTGATTTGGAAAAAATGGTAGATACAAGCGATAAATGGATTGTCGAACGTACCGGCATCCGACAAAGGCACATCGCTTCCGCGGAACAGGCCACATCAGACTTAGCGATTGAAGCAGGGAAAAGAGCGTTGGAAGACGCGGGGGTTAAACCGGAGGATGTGGATCTTGTTATTGTTGCAACCTGTACGCCGGATGTATTGTTAGCCGCCACGGCGTGCACGGTACAAACCAAATTGGGATGTGCAAAAGCCGCCGCCTTTGATCTGGGTGCCGCCTGTTCCGGATTTGTATACGGGATGGAGGTAGCTTCCGCTTTAATTGCCAGTAATGTTTATAATACGGTTTTATTGATTGGCGCGGAAACCCTTAGCAGAATTGTTGACTGGGAAGATCGTAATACCTGTGTGCTGTTTGGTGACGGGGCCGGCGCTGTTGTATTGCAGCCGGTACGGGAAGGTTTCGGCTTATTGGGAGCTCATTTGGGGGCGGAAGCCGGGGCGGATCTGTTACGGATACCGGCGGGGGGAACCCGTTGCCCCGCGTCGTTACAAACCGTGGAAAACAAGGAACATTACCTTTATATGAATGGTCATGAGGTCTATAAGTTTGCCGTAAAGGTTATGGGTGAAGCCTCAATGAAGGCCCTGCAGGATGCTGAGCTTACCCCTGAACAGGTGGATTGGCTGGTACCGCACCAGGCAAATATCCGCATCATTCAGGCTGCGGCCAAACGGTTAAAAATGCCCATGGAAAAAGTAGTCGTAAATGTGGACCGCTATGGGAACACCTCCGCCGCATCCATTCCGCTGGCGTTGGATGAAGCCTACCGTGCCGGTAAATTTAAAACAGGTGATTTAATCGTCATGGTCGGTTTTGGTGCCGGTTTAACTTGGGCATCCAGCGTTATAAAATGGAGCAAAGGAGGCAACAATATTGGTTAAAACAGAACTTTGCCAACTTCTGGATATTGAATATCCTATTTTACAGGGTGGCATGGCGTGGGTTGCCACCGCCGAACTGGCCGCAGCGGTTTCCAACGGCGGCGGCTTAGGCATCATCGGCGCGGGACATATGCCCCCCGAAGCAGTACGCAATGAAATAGTTAATTGTAAAAAACTTACGGATAAACCCTTCGGCGTTAACGTTATGTTACTCTCGCCTTTTGTGAAAGAAGTCATGCGCGTAGTGTTGGAGGAACGTGTGCCTGTCGTTACTACCGGTGCGGGTAACCCCGGTGAATATATTCCCGCCCTCAAAGATATCGGCTCCAAAGTTATTCCGGTGGTGGCCTCCGTTGCGTTGGCCAGACGTTTAGTGCGTTTGGGTATTGATGCGGTTATTGCCGAAGGGCATGAAAGCGGCGGACATATCGGTGATATTACGACCATGGCTCTGGTGCCGCAAATCGTTGATGCGGTGAATATTCCGGTAATTGCCGCCGGCGGTATTGCCGACAGCCGTGGTTTAGTGGCGGCTTTAAGCCTTGGCGCCCAGGGTGTGCAGGTAGGTTCAAGATTTGTGTGTGCCATGGAATGCACTGTGCATGATAATTATAAAGCCGCGGTGCTTAAGGCGAAGGACCGCGCTACCGTGGCGACCGGTATAGCCTCGGGGCATCCTGTGCGGGTAATCGAAAACAAATTATCCCGGGAATATATACGCATGGAACGGGCAGGGGCACCCCTTGAAGAATTGGAGAAATTGGGCGAGGGCAAGCTGCGGGCGGCAGCCCGTGAAGGGGAAGTTGATTTTGGTTCGGTGATGATCGGGCAGATTGCCGGTATGATCGATAATATTAAGCCCGCCGCCGCAATCGTGCAGGATATTGTGGGCGGTGCGGAAGCAATTATTCAAAAACTGCAGGGTTATGTTCAAAAATAGGAGATAAAAAAGGGGGGGTCTCGCATGAAAATAGGCTTTCTCTTTCCCGGACAAGGTTCTCAGACCGTCGGGATGGGAAAAGAGCTTGTGGAGAAATACGGTGTCGCCAAAGACATATTTGCGCGGGCCGACCAAGCACTGGGTTTTGATCTGACAAATTTGATTTTTGCCGGCCCTGAAGAGGAACTGCGTAAAACTACGCATACGCAACCCGCCATTCTGACCACCAGTATTGCCTTTTTGGCAGTTTTGGAAAAGGAAGGGCTAAAAGCGGATATCGTGGCCGGACATAGTCTGGGTGAATATGGCGCTCTGGTAGCGGCAGGAGTGATCGCTTTTGAAGATGCGGTCAGGCTCGTGCGCAAACGCGGTGAGTTTATGCAGGAGGCCGTTCCCTTGGGGGAAGGTAGCATGGCGGCAATTTTGGGTATGGACCGGGATACCGTTATTGACGTTTGTGACCGGGCCAGTGCGCTCGGTGTTGTGCAGGCGGTTAACTTTAACTGCCCGGGACAGATTGTAATTGCCGGCGCCGCCAAAGCGGTGGAAAAAGCCGCGGAAATGCTGAAAAGTGCCGGCGCTAAGCGGACGGTTATGCTGCCGGTCAGCGCGCCGTTTCATTGTACAATGATGAAACCGGCGGCGGAAAAACTGGGATTGGAGTTGGAAAAGGTAAAGTTTTACGATGCTAAAATACCCGTTGTGGCAAATATCAACGCCGAAATTATGACGCATAAGGATATTATTAAAGCGGCATTGGTGGAACAGGCGGCCAGTCCTGTTCTTTGGGAAGACTGCATGCAGACGATGATCAATGAGGGGGTTCAATCCTTTGTGGAAGTTGGACCTGGCAAGGTACTGAGCGGGTTCACCAAAAAGATTGCCAAGGATGCGGCGATGCTGAATATTGAGGACATTGCTTCCCAGGAAAAAACCCTTGCTTATTTCAAGGAGGTTCGCTAAAATGCTTTTAGACGGCAAAGTGGCCATAGTTACCGGAGCTTCCCGGGGAATAGGACGTGCGGCAGCGGTGGCGCTCGCCCGCCAAGGCGCCAAGGTGGTTATTAATTTCGCCGGTAACATTGCCGCCGCGAATGCGGTGTTGGCGGAAATAACGGAAGCCGGCGGCGAAGCGATGCTCTTTCAGGCTAATGTAGCTGACGGAGCTGCGGTGGAAGCGATGGTAAAAGCTACTCTGGATAGATTTGGACGCATCGATATTCTGGTGAATAATGCGGGGATTACACGGGATAATTTGTTAATGCGCATGAAGGAAGAGGATTGGGATGCCGTGGTGGATACCAATCTGAAAGGAATTTTCCTTTGTACGAAGACCGTGGCCCGGCAAATGATGAAACAACGCGCCGGTAAAATCATCAATATGGCATCGGTTGTCGGCGTAATGGGCAACGCCGGTCAGGCAAATTACGCAGCCGCCAAAGCGGGCGTAATCGGCTTCACGAAGTCTATGGCCAAGGAACTGGCAGCCCGCAATGTTCTGGTAAACGCTATTGCGCCAGGTTTTATCACGACAGATATGACCCGGGTTTTGACGGAGGAAGTAAAAGAGGGTTTATTGGGGGCAATTCCTTTGGGACGTTTAGGCGCACCGGAAGACATTGCTCATGTTGTTGTGTTTTTGGCAAGTGATGCCGCTAATTACATTACCGGTCAGACGATTAACGTCGACGGCGGTATGGCCATATAAGCGGCAAGGTGGAAGGAGGTGAATGGAAATGAGCACTTTCGATAAAGTAAAAGAAATAGTTGTTGAACAATTAGGTGTTGACGAAGCAGAAGTATCTATGGAATCCACCTTTATTGATGACTTGGGTGCCGACTCCCTGGACATCGTTGAATTGATCATGGCTTTTGAAGAGGAATTCAATATTGAAATTCCCGATGAAATCGCTGAAAAGATCAAAACTGTAAAAGACGCTGTGGAATACATAGACAAAGAGAAACAAGGCTAACTACAGAGATTAAGAAAGTCCCGTAGCATCCTGCGGGACTTTCTTAAAAAGTTAATTGTTGTCGCTACTGAATGGAGGAGTTGTCTTTTGAAGCTTCCAGAATTACGAATTGGGCATCTTGTTGCCAAAATTCCCATCATTCAAGGTGGTATGGCCGTGCGTATTTCTACCGGACGGTTAGCCGGTGCCGTGGCACGGGAAGGCGGCGTCGGGCTAATCGCGGCGTCGGGCATGACCTTGGATGAATTACGGGAGGAAATTAATTTGGCCCGTTCGTTATCCGGCGGACAGGGCATTATTGGGATAAATGCTATGGTGGCCGCCCGGCAATTTTTGGATTTAGTGAGAACCGCTATTGCGGCCGGTATTGATTTGGTCGTTGCCGGCGCAGGTTTTTCCCGGGATATGTTTCAACTCGGAAAAGACGCGGGGGTACCGATCGTGCCCATTGCGTCCTCTGTGCGCGTGGCGAAGCTATCGGAACATTTAGGTGCTTCCGCTGTTGTTGTGGAAGGTCAGGAGGCGGGAGGTCATTTGGGAACCGACCAGCCGATGAAAAAGATTTTACCGGAAATAAAAAAGAGTGTCAGTATTCCCGTTATTGCGGCGGGCGGTATTATTGACGGTTATGATATTGTGGAAGCGTTCAGGTTGGGGGCTGACGGCGTACAAATGGGAACGCGTTTCGCTGCCAGTGAAGAATGCGCAGCTGCTCCCGCCTTTAAAGAAATGTATATAAAGGCAATAAAAGAAGACAGTATTTTAATCAAAAGTCCGGTAGGCATGCCTGGACGGGCTATTATGAATCCTTTTGCGGAAAAATCTCTCTCCGGCGATGTGCCCAAGCCAGAGCAATGTGGCTCTTGTCTCAAGCATTGTGCGCAAAATTTCTGTATTATCGATGCGCTGATCCGCGCACAGCAGGGAGATGTAGAAACGGGTTTGGTTTTTGCCGGGGAGCAAGTATATAGAATAAAAGAAATTTTGCCGGTAAAAGAGATATTCAAACGATTGTTAGCAGAAGTTGAACAAATTAATTAGCGAGGTGAAAAATATGACCAAGAATCGTGTTGTAGTGACTGGTTTAGGTTGCGTAACACCGATTGGCATCGGAAAAGAAGCCTTTTGGCAGGGATTAATTACAGGGAAAAACGGTATTGACAGAATTACACGGTTTGACGTTACTGACTTTGCTACGCAAATAGCCGGTGAAGTGAAAGATTTTGATGTTAATCAATATATAGATAAAAAAGAAGCGAAGCGGATGGACCGTTTTACCCAGTATGCTGTTGCCAGTGCAAAAATGGCGATTGAAGATGCCGGCCTTGATCTGGAAGCCGAAGACTTACAGCGGATTGGCACCGTTATCGGTACAGGTATCGGCGGTATGGAAACGCTTTCGGAACAAGCCGCCGTACTTAACGCCAAAGGGCCCGGCCGGATGAGCCCCTTCTTTGTACCGATGATGATTGCCAATATGGCGGCGGGGCAAGTGGCCATCAGATTCGGGCTTCAAGGTCCGGCTACCTGTGTGGTTACCGCTTGTGCTACCGGTACCAATGCCATCGGCGACGCTTTCCGCCTGGTGCGGTATGGTTCTGCCGATGTTATGGTGGCCGGTGGTACGGAAGCGGCAATCATCCCCTTGGCGGTGGGCGGATTCTGTGCGATGAAGGCGATGTCCACCCGTAACGACGAGCCCCATAAGGCGTCACGGCCCTTTGACAAAGACCGTGACGGGTTTGTCATGGGTGAAGGGGCAGGTGTGGTTGTGCTTGAATCACTGGAACATGCCCGGAAACGGGGCGCGCGTATTCTTGCCGAAGTAGTGGGTTATGGGGCAAATGATGATGCCTATCATATTACGGCGCCCGCTCCCGAGGGCACGCCGCAGGCGCGATGCATGGCCTTGGCTTTGGAAGATGCGGGCTTAAAACCGGAGGATATTGATTATATTAATGCCCATGGCACATCGACACCTTTAAATGACAAAGGTGAAACGCTGGCCATTAAAAAAGTATTTGGTGAATACGCGAAAAAACTGGCGATCAGTTCCACGAAATCCATGACGGGACATTTGCTCGGCGCTGCCGGTGGTATTGAATTCATTGCTTCCGTACTTTCCATCAATAACTCGATGGTGCACCCGACCATTAATCTTGAAACCCAGGATCCCGAATTGGATTTAGACTATGTGCCGCATGTGGCCCGCAAAATGGATGTTGATGTTGCGTTGTCCAACAATTTTGGTTTTGGGGGACATAATGCAACAATCATCGTGAAAAAATACCGGGCATAAAAATGTCACAGAGTAAAATTGATAAAAAACGTGTGGGGGAACTGCATCAACTGGCAAAGCAATTTCCCCTTGAGTTTTCCAATCCGGGCTTGCTGCATCAGGCGTTAATCCATACTTCCTATGCCAATGAAAACCGGCACTTACATCTTTCGCACAACGAACGGTTGGAGTTCCTGGGAGACGCTGTACTTGAGCTGGTTATTTCGGATTACTTATTTCATACCTATCCGGACTTACCCGAAGGGGAATTGACGAAACTACGGGCGGCAATTGTGTGTGAAGCCACGCTGGCTAAACGGGCATCCCGCTTACATCTCGGGGACTACCTGCTCTTAGGCAAAGGGGAAGAAATCTCCGGGGGCAGGGTGAGACCATCTACGCTGGCTGATACTTTTGAAGCAGTAATCGGCGCCATTTATCTTGATGCCGGGTTACCCACGGTACGGGAGTTTGTATTGACTCAATTGAATGAGGAATTACATTCCATTAAGCGGGGAGAATATTTAAAGGATTATAAAACCATGCTGCAGGAACTCGTTCAGCGTAGCGGCGACTGTAAGATCGTTTATCAGGTGGTAGCGGAAAGCGGCCCAGATCATGATAAATTTTTTACGATTACCGTGCGTGTAAATGGTGTTCATTACGGTACAGGCACTGGCAAAAGCAAAAAAGAAGCTGAACAGGCGGCGGCGGCCAATGCCATCGAAACAATGCCAATGCCAAAAGTGACTTAACCCAATGTTTGGCACTATCATGGCTAATGATGTCTTTATCGGGACTCGGCTTATAGACGGATGTCTATGAGCTTTTTTAATATCGCAAGGTGTTTTGGCGCCTGCTGCGGGGCATGAGGCTTATTAAATAAAGTTAGACCGGCCAGCGGTAGTTCCCCCCTTGGCGTCTCGGCGTCTTGGTGGTTCCGGAACTTTAGGAGGAACAATGAAACGTCATTATATAATTCCTATATTCGTACCGCACCGGGGTTGTCCCCATGATTGTATTTTTTGTAATCAGCGCAGGATCACAGGTCGCCGGGAGAGCACTGACGAAAGAGAAATACAGGGGATTATCGAAAAATACTTGGCGACTTTTCCGCCGGAAGCAGAAATACACAAAGAAATCGCTTTCTACGGGGGAAGTTTCACCGGCATCCCTTTGGGGGAGCAAAAAAATCTGCTGGAAATTGCCCGTCAATACAAAGCAAGGGGCCTGGTTAACGGAATCCGTATCTCCACCCGTCCGGATTACATATCACGGGAGATTCTAAATTTCCTGCATCACCAGGGTGTTACGGTGATAGAACTGGGGGTGCAGTCCCTCGACGACGAGGTGCTGGAAAAATCCCGCAGAGGTCATGCAAGCCGTGATGTCTTCACTGCTTCGCGCATGATCAGGCAATTTAGTTTTCAGCTGGGCTTGCAAATGATGGTGGGCTTACCGGGCGACACCCGGGAAAAAGCCGTCGCCACAGCCCAAAAAATTGCCGGGCTGCAGCCAGACTTTGTGCGTATATACCCAACGGTTGTGCTTGAGGGTACCCTGCTCGCTGCGTTGTACCGGGAGGGCAGCTACCAGCCCTTGTCGTTAGCTGAAGCCGTTGATCAGGCCGCCATGGCGCTGCTCATCTTTACCGGGGCGGGGATTCCGGTAATTCGTGTTGGGTTGCAGCCTTCGGAAGAACTTTATGCAAAGGAGGGCATTATTGCCGGGCCGGCCCATCCGGCTTTTCGCGAGCTGGCAGAAAGCCGGATAGCGTATTTTATGATGTGTTGTTTGCTGAATCAATTGCCGGCCCCCCCCCATAGGGTGGAGTTTCTGGTACACCCGCGGTGGTTGTCGGCCGCCCTGGGAAACAAACGTGCGAATATTATTAACCTATCTTCGGAATACGGGGTTGACAGCATGCGTATTTGTGGTCATGAGGCAGTGGACAGAGGGGATATCAAATTGCATTCAGCAGATAATCAAACCCGGGAATTATATTTATCGAAAAAGACTTTTGCCGCAAGGGTGGCAGGAATGTTTGGCAGCCCACACGAATAGAATGTGTCAAGCCTGCATTTCAAAGGAGGTAACGGACTATATGGAAGTACTTCGTGTGGCAGCTGACTCAAAACCGAAATCCGTAGCCGGTGCGCTTGCCGCCGTAATTCGGGAAAAGGGCTCAGCCGAATTACAAGCGGTGGGTGCGGGAGCCGTTAATCAGGCGATAAAAGCTATTGCCATCACCAGAGGATATGTGGCGCCCAATGGCATAAACTTGATTACGATTCCCGCCTTCGCGGAAATCTCCATCGAAAATGAGGAACGTACGGCGATCAAATTTATTGTGGAACCTCGCTGAGGTGAAATGAAAAACGGCGCAGAAGGGCGCCGTTTTTTTGCATGGTATGCATGGGCGTGATACAATAAGTGTGCATTAAATTGATTTCGCTGCAGCAAGGGAGATATGGATGAATTTACGGACGGTTAGCGCGGCAGTGATCCTCATGGGATTTATCGCCTTACATATTCTGTATCCGCGTACTTTTGAGGAGTTTTCGCGGCTGCTGGGCAGTGGAAATGCGGAATTGACCGCTGCGTATATTCGTGGTTTCGGCGGATGGGCTGTGGTCGTCAGCATCTGCTTAAGCATAATTATGACCTTCGGCTTAATTATCCCCTTTGTAGTTCTTTCCGCGGCAAACGGGCTGGTTTTCGGTTTAGGCTGGGGAACGGCCATATCCTGGGCCGGTGAAGTGGTCGGCGCTGTGGTTGCTTTCGGTCTTTATCGCTGTTATTTTCGGCCATCCGTTATGCAGCATTGCGCCCACAGGAAGTATTGGCGCTATATTGATAAAATTGGTGGCGAACACGGCTTTCTCACCGTATTGACAGGGAGGGTTTTTCCCCTTGTTCCTTCCGGTGTATTGACGGCCGCCGCCTCCGTCAGCACAATATCATTTTGGAATTTTACCCTGGCAACGGTAATCGGAAAAGTTCCCTCCGTGTTTGTTAAGGTGTGGGTGGGACATGACCTTTTTTATTTCGCGGATCATAAAGTACGGTTTATGGGGGGACTGTTACTGTTGATTTTATTATATGCCGGAGCATGGTGGATGGGACGGCGGGAGTGGTGAGCTAATAATGCGCAGATTTTTTTACTTTCTTGTGCAGACCTTTGTCCGCCAGGAAAAAAACAGACGTGATATACTCGACTATTTGCGGGCGTTGTTGATTATTACATCCTTTATTCTGCTGGCGGGCTCAATCCTGTATTATCTGACTGCCGGCAAATGAAAAGAAAAGCATAATTCCCCCCGCTGCCCCATAAGTATTATGAGAAGTGTTTCCGGCTGAGTAAGCAGAGGTAAAGCCTGACGGGGAGGAATGAAGATGGTGAAGGATGACCGGCGCCCGCGCCGCGCATATCAAGAACCGGTCCATTATGACCATCCGATACTGTACATTGTTAAGGGTACTGCGTTAAGTGTAGTGGTTTCTTTGGTATTTTCCGTTTTCTTAGCGGTGATCAGCTTAGTCACCGATTTAGCGAGTGTCGAGCGTTACATGTCCTATATTATCCTGGGAGCCGCTCTTTGCAGTGTGTTTATTGGCAGTGCCTACGCGGCTCAGCAGGCTAAATCCCAGGGTATTTTAATCGGCGCCGGTGTCGGTATTGCTTATGTTTTAGCAGTTGCATTGTTCAATATGCATCTCTCTGCAGATACCTTTAACCTGCTTATGTTTAGCAAGAAAATGGCAATTACAACGGTAACAGGCGCCATTGGCGGGATGGTGGGTGTTAATCTGTAGAAGTAAGGAGGATTTCAGATATTCCCGGCGAAAAAAAATGAAAGCAGTAAACTTTGCACTTTCTTCAATTGAAGGCATAAGGAGTGAATGACGATAAAAAAGTTACTTTCAGGTAATGAGGCCATTGCCCGTGGCGCTTACGAATACGGGGTTCGTGCCGCCACAGGCTATCCGGGAACACCAAGTACGGAAATACTTGAAAATATAGTTCAGTACAAGGACATTTACGCGGAATGGGCGCCAAACGAGAAAGTCGCGGTGGAAGTGGCGGAAGGAACATCCTTTGCCGGAGCGCGCACGCTTGTAACCATGAAACATGTGGGTGTCAATGTGGCCGCCGATCCGCTGTTTACTTTGGCTTATACCGGCGTTAACGGCGGGTTTGTCCTGGTTTCCGCGGATGATCCCGGGATGCATAGTTCACAGGATGAACAAGACAACCGGCAGTATGCCAAGTTTATGAAAATGGCTTTGTTTGAGCCAAGCGACAGTCAGGAAGCAAAAGATTTTCTCGGCTATGCTTTAGATATCAGCGAACAGTTTGACATTCCCGTAATGCTGCGCATTACTACGCGCATTTCCCATTCCAAAGGAGTTGTCACCCTGGGTGAACGACAGGCTTATCCCGCAAAGCCATATGAAAAAAACGTGCCCAAGCATGTGGTGATGCCGGCAAATGCCCGGAAGCTGCGGGTTAGTTTGGAAGAAAGGCTGAAAAAACTGGCGGCCGCGGCGGCAAAACATCCTGCTAACCGGGTGGAAGAGGCTCCCGGGGTAAAAGTAGGGGTAATCACCAGCGGCATCAGTTACATGTATGCGAAGGAAGCACTGGGGGACTCAGTATCATACCTCAAACTTGGCTTTAGTTTTCCCTTGCCCCAAGAGCTTATTGCCGGTTTTGTGGCAAAATACGATACCGTATATGTGATCGAGGAAGGAGAACCCTTTCTTGAGGAACAAATAAAGGCCCGGGGGTTAAAGGTCATTGGCAAGGAAATTCTTCCGAATATTGGCGAGATGAGTACGGAAGTCATTCGTAAGGCTATTCTGCACACGGAATTGCCCCGGCCCGTTTCCCCGCCGGAAATTCCTTTGCGGCCGCCGGTACTCTGCCCTGCGTGTCCCCATCGCGGTGTTTACTATACATTAAGCAAACTGGGCGCGATTGTTACCGGTGATATCGGTTGCTACACCCTGGGGGTAATGCCGCCCTTAAACGGTCTCGAAACGTGTATTTGTATGGGCGCGAGCATTGGCAATGCCCTGGGCTTGTCAAAAATGCTGCCGGAGCGTAAAGTGGTGGCGACCATTGGTGATTCGACCTTCCTGCACTCCGGCGTGACCGGCTTGATGGATGTAGTATATAATAAAGGCATCATGACAACCGTGATTCTGGACAACTCCATAACCGGGATGACCGGTCATCAGCATAATCCCGCCACGGGTTATACGATACGGATGGAGCCCACGCGCAAGGTGGACCTTGAGGCGCTTGTGCGCGCCTGCGGCGTTGCACACGTAACAGTGGTGGATGCCTATGATCTGGCGGCCGTGGAGAAGGCGCTGCGGGCAGCGATGGGTTGCGGGGAACCGGCGGTGGTAATTGCCAGGAAGCCTTGTGTCCTGCTGGAAAAAAACCGCCGCGTGTCGCCCTACGGAGTTGTCGCCGATAAATGCAAACAATGTAAAGCCTGTATGAAGCTGGGCTGTCCCGCCGTCACCGATACAGGCGCCGGCATAGCCATCGATGCAAACCTCTGTAATGCTTGTGGCGTTTGTGCCCAGGTTTGTAAATTTGACGCCATAACGCAGGAGGGTGTTCGCAATGGATAGTAAGGTAACAAATATTCTTATCGTTGGCGTGGGCGGGCAAGGTACGTTGCTGGCCAGCAAAGTTATCGGCACCGCCGCTTTGAATTACGGCCTGGATGTGAAGCAGTCCGAAGTGCATGGGATGGCGCAGCGGGGAGGCAGCGTGGTAACGTTTGTGCGCTTTGGCGAGAAAGTTTATTCACCGCTGGTGGAAGGGGGACAAGCCGATGTCATTCTGGCTTTTGAGAAATTGGAAGCATTGCGCTGGAGCAGTTATCTCAAGCCAGGGGGGACTATTATTGTCAACACGCAGGAAATAGCGCCCTTGCCTGTAATCATTGGCGCGCAATCTTATCCGGAGCGCATTGTGGAAACCTTGCGTAATATGCAGATTGAGGTTGTGGCCGCAGACGCCTTGTCCATGGCCAAAGCAGCCGGCAATGCCCGGGCCCTTAACGTAGTGCTTATGGGGATACTGGCCAACTATTTGTCCTTCAGCAAAGAGGACTGGCATACTGCGTTGCGTGCGGTGGTCCCCGGCAAGGTAATCGATGTTAACCTGGCGGCTTTTGAAGCAGGATTCAATTTTCCGGTAAAATAATTGCAGCGAAAGAGGGGATACCGTGATTATGCTCAGCGCCTGTCTGGCAGGGGTGGATTGCCGGTATGACGGAGGACATAATCTTCGCCCGCATTACAAACAATTATGGCAGGACGGGCGGGCTATTTTGGTCTGTCCGGAAAGTTTAGGCGGACTGTGTATACCACGTCCGCCGGCAGAAATTACGGGAGGAGACGGGCATGATGTCCTGGCGGGTCATGCCCGTGTCAAAAACAGGCAAGGCACGGACATTACGGAAGCTTTCCTGCATGGAGCAGAAAAGGTTCTGCAGTTGGCGAAAAAACACCGTGTCACAGCAGCGTTATTAAAAGAGCGGAGTCCATCCTGCGGCGCCACCAGAATTTATGACGGGACCTTTTCCGGCGCGATCAGGTATGGCATGGGTGTAACCGCCGCCCTGCTGCAGCAAAATGGTATTGCGGTGTATAGCGAGGAAAACCACCCTGAATTATAATACGGCAGGGGGACGTGGCGTCGTCCCCCTGTTCGCATGTTTTTTTAGAAACGCAGGTTGTTTTTCGTCCGCTGCCACCAGATAGCGGTCCGTTCAGCAGCACATCTTGTGAACGTATTGACATCATTCCGGACAACTTCGCCGATCCGGCGGGCATGAAACCTGGTTTGCGGATTGGTCGCCAACGTTTCAAGGAGGCGACCGCAATGGTATTGAAGCAGCTTTAAACTCATGGGGCCCTCCTTGGATAATTTTTCGTCTTGCTTTATGTTATGCATTAAGTGAAGAATGGGTTTATCTAAAACACACAAAGCAGGGATTGTTCAGAAAGTTTCGCACCGTTTGGGTTTATGCCATAGGTCATAAAGCAAGGGGTTTCACCCCCGTCCTTAGTCGTTGTTCCTCACCCCGACGCGAAGGAGGCCGGATCATGGGAGAAAGCGATAGGATACGATATGGTCAGGTTTATTCACCGGATGCTATTGTGGCTTACATTCTGGACAAAACACTGGTACCGGCTTTGACCGTAAATCCGGTGGAGGCAATTAAGGTATTCGAACCGGCGTGTGGTGATGGCCGGTTCCTGACGGCTGTCTGTGAAAGGTTGACCCAGGAATATTTGCGGTTGGGACAACCAGGGACAGTGGCGATTCGCAATATCCTGGCCCGCCAGCTCTTCGGCATGGATATAAGCGCACAGGCTGTCGAGCAAGCCCGCGCGCGTTTAAAGCACCAGACGGGCGGTATACCGGAGCATATAATTTGCGGCGATACGCTTAACAAAACAGTTTCCTACCCGGAAGTACCGCTTACCCCGGATTATTACGACGTCATAGTAGGAAACCCCCCTTATGTCACGTGGCAGATAACAGCGCCAATCCGCGCTTTTTATCGGGAACATTATTGTACGGCGGGCAAAGGCCGCATGAATTTATATAGATTGTTTATCGAACGTTGTCTGGAATTACTTAAACCGGAGGGATATCTGGGGTTTATCTGTCCCAACACTTACTTAACTGACCGGGATTCAAGATTAGTGCGAAAAATGCTGCTTGAAAAAACGCATATCCAGGAAATTGCCTGTTTACCCGAGTCCGCAGCTGTTTTTTCCGGTGTGACCCAGGCGACGACAATCTTAGTTGTCCAAAAAAAAGAAAAAATCTCCGTGAACCATCGGGTAAGGGTGAAAACATTAACGGCGGCGCTCCAGTTCCCGCAGGATGAGGGGTACCTGCCACAACGGTATTGGCAGGAAAAAACCGGTGGTAAATTTCAGTTGCGCCCCGTATGGGATGAAGCTCTGTTTGAAAAAATATATCGAGGCCGGTCCTTGGGTAACATCGCGGAGATTTATCAAGGTGAGGTTAATTTAACCTTGTGTAAACAGGATCTGCGGGATGTACCGGGACAAGATAATTATCCCTTGATTCGCGGCTGTCACGTTATTCCCTTCGGCTTCAGACCGGAACAACAAAGGAATAAATTCTCCTATATTCAGCCGTCCCGGATGATGCGGGGACACGCGACCGCGAAGCGCCTGGTATTTCAGCAGGTGTCGAACGCCGCTCAGTCTCTGCGGTTAAAGTGCGGCTTATTAACGCCGCCGCAGCCGGTTTATTGCGCTAATTCCACCAATTACGTGCTGCTCCCGGATCAGGATCTTAGCATGTATTATTTCTTGATGGCCCTGGGACATTCCACCGTATGGAATCTGTTGTATAATATCGGCAGTAGTACAAATCATATTACGGTGCGGGAACTCGGCGTACTGCCCGTGCCCGAATGTCCGCCCGCTCTGCGGCGCCGGTTGGTTTCGCTGGTCAAAAAGGCGGCCGCTTCCCCGGGAGAGCCGGATGCGGAAATCGTCCGCCGGATTGACGAAATAATTTATCGCTTGTTTTCATTGCAAGAGTCGGAAAGAGAGATGTTTGAAAAATACCGCCGACAATCAGGAAAAGGGTTGCCATAGCTTAGATTAGGCTGGTATAATATAGCAATACATTTATGTCGGGTTTTTTACGAAAGGAGCAGAATATGGACACTAAATTCGCCTATGAAGGATTGACCTTCGATGATGTTTTACTAGTACCGGCTTATTCGGAAATTCTCCCCCGTGAAGCGGAAGTATCCACGCAGCTTACGCAACGGATTAAATTAAATATTCCGATCATAAGTTCCGGGATGGACACCGTTACGGAGGCGCGCATGGCTATCGCCATGGCACGGGAAGGCGGCCTCGGTATCATTCATAAGAATATGTCCATCGAACGGCAGGCGGCGGAAATCGATAAAGTAAAACGCTCGGAGCATGGTGTTATTGTGGATCCGATTTTTTTGGCACCGGGGAATAAGGTGCAGGAAGCCCTGGCTTTAATGGAAAAATACCGGATTTCCGGTGTGCCCATCACGGAAAAAGGTAAATTGGTCGGCATTTTGACAAACCGGGATTTGCGCTTTGAAACAAACTACCAGCGTAAAATCTATGAAGTCATGACCAAAGAAAATTTAGTCACGGCACCGGTCGGTACCACGATGGAGCAGGCCACGGAAATATTGCGGCATCATCGGGTGGAAAAACTGCCGTTGGTCGATGAGTACGGAAATTTAAAAGGACTTGTCACCATTAAAGATATCGAAAAAGCGATAAAGTATCCTCACTCGGCAAAGGATTCCAAGGGACGTTTGCTCGCCGGCGCCGCAGTGGGTGTGGGTGCGGATATGATGGACCGGACTGCTGCGTTGGTGGCATCCCGTGTTGACATACTGGTGGTTGATACGGCGCACGGCCACTCCCGGGGAGTTATTGAGGCCGTAGCTCAAATCAAAAGAACTTATCCGGATGTGAATTTAATCGCCGGCAATATTGCCACCGGGGAAGCGGCCCAGGCGCTAATTGAAGCAGGCGTCGACGCTCTGAAAGTGGGCATCGGCCCGGGCTCCATCTGTACCACGCGCGTTATTGCGGGCATTGGGGTACCGCAAATCTCCGCGATCTATGAAACGGCAAAAACTGCGGCGAAATATCACATTCCCATCATTGCTGACGGCGGCATCAAGTATTCCGGTGACATTCCCAAAGCGATTGCCGCGGGCGCAAATCTCGTGATGATTGGCAACCTGCTGGCGGGTACCGAGGAGAGCCCGGGGGAGAAAGTCATTTATCAGGGCCGTAGTTATAAAGTGTATCGGGGCATGGGTTCCCTGGGGGCGATGGCGGAAGGCAGCAAGGACAGGTACTTCCAGGAGAATATGGATAAATTGGTGCCGGAAGGTATTGAAGGACGTATTCCTTATAAAGGGGCGATTGCCGATACAATCTTCCAGCTTGTGGGCGGTTTACGCGCCGGCATGGGTTACTGCGGCGTAAAAAATATCGAAGAATTGAAGTCAAAAACCAAGTTCGTGCGGATTACCGGCGCGGGCCTGAAAGAAAGCCATCCTCATGATGTGAATATTACCAAGGAAGCACCCAATTACAGCATGTAGTGAAAAAATGAAATCCGCCGAAGCGGCTGGGAAGAGAAAAACCCGTACATGGCCAAGCCTCGTACGGGTTTTTCTCCCCAAAGGGGTATGTATGCTTTTCCCGGCGCAGGTTTTCGTTTGCGGGATTACCATGCCGGCGGGGTTGAATGGTCGACGGCCCGAAACTCGAAACCTTGTTTTTGGAAGTATTCGATAATCGCGGGGAGAGCGGCGGCGGTTTCGGCGTGGCCTTTACCATCATGCATCAGCACGATGGCATTACGCCAAAGAAATTTATTCTTCTCCGCCTGGGCAATTACATTGCCGGCAATTTGCGTGGCTTTTGCCGAAGAGGCATCGCCGGAACTGATATTCCAGCCGATATCTTTAAAGCCTTGCTGTTCAAGGGAGGACCAGAAATCGGCGGTAAAACTGCCTGTTGTTCCGCCCGGAGCCCGGGAAATCCCGGGGGCTACGCCTATTATGGCGGCAATAAGGGCGTTGCATCGTTCCATTTGCGCGAGATAGGCAGCCGGCGAGCGGTATAATTCATGGTAGCGATGGTTGTAGGAATGATTGCCAATGGCATGACCGGCCGCATGGATTTGACGCAGGAGTTCAGGATGCGCTTCGACCTGGGTACCGGTTACAAAGAAGGTTGCCGGGACTGCATGCTGCTGCAAGGTTTGGAGAACAAGGGGAGTTACCGCCGGATCCGGCCCGTCGTCGAAGGTTAAGTAAACTACTTTTTCCGCCCGGGGCGGTTTTGGCATATCCGCGGAAACAGGGACGGAGGATTGCTCTTCAGGAGGTGTCTCTTTCTCCGTAAAAAGATTCCCAGTCATAAAACCGGGAATTTCACCGTGTTGGGCAACGCCTGCCGCAGTAGCCACAATAATACTGACGAGTCCCAGAAGTATAGCACCACCAGCTAATCTGGCGATGTTACGAAATAAAGGCTGCTTATTGATCATAATTATCACCCGTTATGTAATGGATTGACTAAATGTGTCAGTATATATTTCTCGCCTTATACGTATACTCCTGCCACTTATTTCAATTTCTCCCGGGGTATACTACCTAATGGGCAATGGAGGTAAACATGGTCAAGTCGCAAAAATACGACAAACAAAAAAGGCGGCAAAAAAAACGCGCGTTTTCGATTATCTTAATCAGCACGGTTGTTGCCCTCACCATGCTGACCGGGGTCAGTTTTGCTTTTTTCGACCTGGGCGGATTGGGCAGCTTGGAACGCTTTGCCCCCAGCCAGGCAACCATCTTATATGATAGTCAGGGCCGCGTCATTGGTAAGTTATTCGAAGAAAACAGGCTGGTGGTGCCCATTTCCCAAATGCCGCAGCAATTGCAGCATGCCGTCGTTGCTGTTGAAGATGAGCGATTTTATCAACATGTGGGCATTGACATCTTTGCCATCGCCAGAGCGATGTGGCGCAACCTTAAGGCGGGCGCAATCACCGAAGGAGGCAGTACCATTACCCAGCAATTGGTGAAAAATGCCATCCTGACTCAAGAACAGACCTGGAGCCGGAAAATCAAGGATGCGATCCTCGCGCTCGTTATTGAACGACGTTACAGCAAGCAGGAGATTCTGGAAGCTTATCTCAACCAAATCTATTTCGGTGAAGGGGTCTATGGTGTGGAAGCAGCCGCGCAACAATATTTTGGCAAGCCGGCCAAAGACCTTACTTTGTCGGAGTGCGCCATGCTGGCCGGGCTGCCGCGCAATCCGGAATATTATTCGCCTTACGCACATCCCCAGGAGGCAAAGGGCCGGCGCAATCTAGTCCTTAACAAAATGGCGGCGCAAAATTATATCACCCGTCAGCAAGCGGAGGCCGCTTCCCAGGAGGCCGTGCGTCTGGCGGGTAAAAAGCCAAGAATTGCCCAGGCCTCCTATTACATGGATTATGTCGCCAACCAACTGGCGGAAAAATACGGCGCTCAGAAAGTATACCGGGGAGGCTTAAAGGTCTATACGAGTTTGGACATTGACATCCAAAAGGCGGCCGAAGGTGTGCTTGGCAAATATCAGGGGGCTGTTTTGGCTATTGATCCTCAGACCGGATACATCAAGGCCATGGTCGGCGGACGGGATTATCAGGAAAGTCAACTAAACAGGGCAACGACCTTTTTCCGGCAGCCGGGATCATTGATGAAGCCTTTTGTGTATGCCGCGGCCCTCGACCAGGGGTATAAACAAAATGACATCATCCTTGATGCGCCGGTCACCATTGACAAATACAGCCCGCAAAATTATGATAAAAAATTTCGCGGGCCGATAACCATGAAAAAAGCGGTACGTTTGTCGGTCAATGTAGCTGCGGTGAAAATGCTGAATCAAGTGGGGATTGATACGGTTATGAATTATGCGGCGAAAATGGGCATTACCAGCCTGACGCCGGAGGACCGAAATCTGGCCTTGGCTTTGGGCGGGATCACCAAAGGAGTTACTTTGCTGGAAATAACGTCCGCTTATACAGCTTTTGCCACCAATGGGATAATTTGCGAGCCCTTGGCCATCATTCGGGTAGAGGATGCAAACGGACATATATTGGAAGAGCATGGCGTCAACCAACGAAGTGTACTGCGCGCGGAAACCGCTTACCTAGTCACAGACATGCTGCGGGCGGTTATTGAAGCGCCCGACGGTACAGGCTCCGCCGCCCGGATCGGCCGTCCCGCCGCCGGAAAAACCGGGACCACGGATAATTACCGCACGGCCTGGTTTGTCGGGTTTACACCAAATCTCGCCGCAGGCATCTACCTGGGCAATGATGATATGACGTCTGTCGGGGTTGCCGGCGGCAACGCCGCTGTCCTCTGGGGGGAATTTATGAGCAAGGCGCTCGGTAATTCGCCGGCGCAGGATTTTGCTGTTCCTTCCGGCATTATCACCGGTATTCGTGTGGCGACCAATACAGGCAAGCTGGCAACTCCGTTTGCCAAGGAAGTGGAAGTTGACGCTTTTATCCGGGGAACGGAGCCCCGGGGTGCAGATAAGGGACAGTTCTCTCCGTCGAACTCACCGGAGGAGCAGACACCGCAGAAACCACGTTTCAAACTGCCGCCGATCCGCCTTCCCAGTTTTTCTTGGCCCTTTTAAGCCCGTCATGTTACAATATAAAGATGACACAGGGGGTATTGACAGATGGGAAAAAAAGTTAACGTATTGAATGTGCCCGTGGATGCGGTGGATATGGAAGAGACGGTGGAGCGGGTGACGGCATTTATCCGGCAAAGGGGGCCCCATATCATCGTGACCGCCAATGCGGAAATGGTTATGCAGGCAACCAGGGATGATGAATTGCATAAGATTCTGGTTGGGGCGGATTTGGTGCTGGCCGACGGAATTGGCGTGGTCTGGGCCGCCCGGTATCAAGGAAGCCCCCTGCCGGAACGGGTGGCCGGGGCCGATCTGGTTAACCGGTTATTGAAAATGGCGGCTGCGCAGGGATATAAAATTTTTTTCCTGGGCGCTGCGCCGGGAGTAGCGGAAGAAGCGGCCCAACGGGTATGTTCCCTGTATAAGAATATTGTGCTTTGCGGGACGCAGGACGGGTATTTTACCCCGGACACGGAACCGGCGGTTATTGCCGCGATCAAGGAGGCGTCCCCGGATATTTTGCTGGCCGGATTGGGTGTGCCGCGCCAGGAGAAATGGCTGTGGAAGCATAAAGATCTCTTGGGGGTACCGGTGTGCATTGGCGTAGGCGGGGTGTTTGACGTTCTCGCCGGTGTTACCCGGCGGGCGCCGGTATGGATGCAAAAATCCGGTTTGGAATGGTTATACAGGCTTGTGAAGCAGCCCTGGCGAATCGGGAGGATGATGGCCCTTCCCCGGTTTGTTTTACGTGTCCTGGGCGGGGGGCAGGTAAAAAATTGTTAGACAAAGAGTTAGGGGTATATTATAATGAAAACCAGAAAATAGGTTTATATCCTTAGTGTCAAAGGAGGTGGAGAATTGGTATCAACACCAGTTGTGAGAGAAGGATGGCCCTACATTATTGCTTTAGCCGCAGTCACTGCTGTTGTTGCCTGGATCCATCCTCTCTGGAGTTTGCCTCCGGGCGGACTGTTGCTGTTTGTCACCTATTTTTTTCGCAATCCTCAGCGTTCCATTCCCCGGGAAACCGGTATAGTTGTCTCGCCGGCGGACGGGTTGGTAATGAGTGTTACCGAAGTGTATGAGGATCAATTTCTCAAGGGACCAGCACGTAAAGTAAATATTTTTCTTTCGGTATTTGATGTTCACATCAACAGAAGTCCTGTTGGTGGTATGATAAAATATCAGAAGTATACTAAAGGAAAGTTTTTGCCGGCTTGGCGGGAAGAGGTTGCCACGGAGAATGAACGGCATTCACTGGGTATTGAAAACGAGCGGATGAAAGTGCTGGTAACCCAAATTGCCGGCCTTATCGCCCGACGTATCGTTTCCTGGGTTACAGTGGGTGATGAATTGGAGCAAGGAAAGCGCTACGGACTGATTAAATTTGGATCTTCAACGGAAATAGCCGTGCCATTAAATGTAGAAATCCTCGTAAAAAAAGGTGACCGTGTAAAGGGTGGAGAAACCATCATAGGGAGGATGAAAAATGATTAAACGGCACGTTCCAAACTCACTTACGGCTTTAAATCTGCTATTGGGCGTTGTCTCCATCATCCTGACAATCCAAGGGGAAGAAAAGTATGCCGCACTCATGATTATTGCCGCGGGGCTGATGGATGGTCTGGACGGGCGCGTTGCGAGGCTGCTAAAAGTCAGCAGTGAATTTGGAAAGGAACTGGATTCCTTGTCGGATCTGGTTTCCTTTGGGGTGGCACCGGCCCTCCTGGCCTATATAGTCAGTTTACATAACCTGGGGATGCTGGGCTATGTGATTGCCGGGGTTTTTGCCGTTTGCGGCGCTATTCGTCTGGCTCGCTTCAATTTAATGAATGTAAAGGGCTACTTTCTTGGGCTGCCAATTCCGGCCGCCGGCTGCATGGTCAGTACTTTTGTCATTTCCGGTCTGAGACCGCATTTTTGGCTTTTTCCCATGATGGTGGCCGGTCTGGCCTATCTGATGGTAAGCCGCATAAGATATCCTGATTTTAAAAAATCAGGCGCCCGTAAGATTAATAGGCTGCCCATCGTCATATCAGTCAGCTTTTTTGTCTATATGTTTTTTTCCAATCCGCAAATCCGGATTTTTATACCCTTGGCGACTTACACGCTCTATGGTATCATAAACCATTTTTTCTTACTGGGTAAAGCAACGGAAATGGCTGAAGCGGCTGAGGCGCCCGAGGTGGCCGAAGCTGCCGAGAAATCACACTAAAACCGGGATAACAGGTGGGCGGCCGTCGAAACCGGCTTCCCCCTGGATTCTGCGGGACTTTTCTGTGATTATTGCAGAGGGGATAGCCGATTTTGCCGCGGGGAATATTAAATGATAATTACTTTTATCCCGGAAAGCGGAAGTTTTTAGATCTGCCCGTTGCGTATTGCGGGGGCATAATGTCCTCTGCTTTTGTATGCTGCCAAATTTCAGATTGACATCCTACGTTCCTTAGCGTAGAATAACACTGGTCCGGAAAATTTGTTATTTCGGTTACTTTTTATAAATTGGCTTAAAAGGAGATAAGTCAATGCCACATATTATGGACTATATTATGGTTCCCATCCAGTTGATCATCATATTCTTTTCCATTTATTATTTTGTAATTGCTTTATGTGGTCTCTGGCGTAAAAAAGAAGAAAAGATACTTACGCCGCAAAAAAGTTTCGCCATTGTCATCGCCGCCCATAATGAAGAGCAAGTTATCGGGGAACTGATTGAAAATCTTTACGTCTTGCGCTATCCGCGGGAACTGTTTGATATATTTGTGGTTGCCGATAATTGCACAGATAAAACCGCGGATATCTGCCGCAGTTTAAAGGTTAATGTATATGAACGGTTTAATCTGCAGGAGCGCGGCAAGGGATATGCAATGGAATGGATGTTTGCCAAGCTGTTCCGCATGAAGCGGCAATATGACGGCGTAGTTGTATTTGATGCCGATAATTTGGTGCATCCTGATTTTTTATTGGAGATGAACAACCGGCTATGCAAGGGTGAAAAGATTATTCAGGGTTATCTGGATGCAAAAAATCCTCATGATACCTGGATTGCCGGCACCTTTGCCATTTCCTTCTGGCTGGTTAACAGAATATGGCACCTGGCGAAATACAATATCGGGTTATCCAGTGCCTTGGGTGGCACCGGCATGTGCATCGCGATGGACGTATTGCGGCAATTTGGCTGGGGAGCAACCTGCCTGACAGAGGATATGGAATTCACCATGAAGGCTCTGGAGTTGGGGATTCCTACAACCTGGGCCCATGACGCCATCGTGTATGATGAAAAGCCGCTTACCTTTAAACAAGCCTGGCACCAGCGGAAACGCTGGTCTCAAGGTCACTTTGACTGCGCCAGCCGCTACATACCCCGGTTGCTGCTGGAAGGCTTCCGTACGCGGGACATTCGTATTTTGGACGGGGTTATCCACTTGTTGCAGCCCCACTTTTTGCTGATGTCCACTTCTTTTGTGTTCGCAAGCTATCTATACACCATTTATCCCTTTTACACAAACATTTTGCTTATTCTGCCCATGCAGGTCTGGCAAATAATTGCCCTTGGGCAATATATATTTCCGGTTATGGTGCTTATGTTTATCCGGGCGAAATGGAAATCCTGGTGGTATTTGCTGTTTTATCCGCTGTTTGTGTACAGTTGGATTCCGATAACAATTGTGGGCTTCCTGCATCGGAATGACCGGGAATGGAGCCATACCCGGCACACCCGGAATATGAATTACCGCGATGTGGTGCTGGATATTGAGGGGTCCTCCGAATTTAAGCAAAATCTACTGGGGAAACAAGCGATTAAATGAAGATGAGAGCGATCTCATCTTTTTTTCCTATGTGTACTTTTTTGTATAAACAGCGCAGTGCCAGTGAACATTACTTCATATAGGAGGCGGGATTGTGTTTGAATTGACCGTGGTATCACATTTTGAAGCAGCCCATTGTCTGCCTGGTTATCCGGGAAAGTGCGCCCGTTTACACGGCCATAACTGGACAATTGAGGTATGCGTCGGTAGTGAGACCCTTAATGAGTTGGGTATGGTGATAGATTTTAAAGTGCTGAAAAGGCATGTGGCCAATGTTACCGACAAGCTGGACCATCATTATTTAAATGAGCTGGCGGAGTGGCAACTTAAACTGCCGACGGCAGAACATATCGCCCAGTACATATATCGTGAATTGCAAAAATCACTGTCTGCGGAAATGCCGGGCATAAGACTTCTCCACGTAAAGACGTGGGAATCCGCCAGTTCAGCAGTTTTATACCGGGAGGGATAAAGATGAAAAGCATTGTGCTCCTATCAGGCGGTCTCGATTCAACTGTGGCGATGGCCGCTGCGCTGCAGGGCTCCCAAATCTCTTTGGCGCTGACCTTCGATTACGGACAAAGGGCGGCAAAAAGGGAAGCGGCGGCGGCGGCGGCCCTCGCCGGCCATTACAATTTAAAACACCGGATCATACCGGTGGATTTTCTGGCGGAAATTACCACCACCGCTTTGATAAACCGTGCCGAAGGGGTCCCCGAATTAACCGTCGACAAACTTGACGACAGCCATATCACCCGTGAAACGGCCGCCAAGGTGTGGGTGCCCAACAGAAATGGCGTATTCATTAATATGGCGGCGGCTTTTGCGGAAGCGCTGGGCTGCGCACAAGTGATTGTGGGCTTTAATGCCGAGGAAGGGGCCACTTTTCCGGACAATACGCCCGCCTATATGGGCGCGGTGAATCAGGCCCTCAGCTATTCGACGCAGAACGGTGTAAAAGTAAACAGCCCCACGGTTGACCTTGCAAAACCGGCGCTGGTTGCTTTAGGCAGGAAATTGAATGTACCATTTCATCTCATCTGGAGTTGCTATCATGGTGGAGAGTACATGTGTGGAAGATGTGAAAGCTGTCTGCGCTTAAAGAGAGCCCTGCAAAAGGAAGGGCTCAGCGAGACTGTCAAATTTCTTCAATAGGAGGTTTCTGATGCATAGCTTGTTTGTAGACAAGTTAATGACCTACGACGGCCGCCAGTTGTCTTCCCTCTGGGCATACAAGAATTTTGCTGTGCAGGGCGACAGTATTATTGCTTTCCGGGGACCCTGTGATGTAAAAATCACTGAAATGGTAGATCAGGAGGATGTACAGGCCGGTGCGTTCATATATAGTGAAGAGATGGTGCATTTTATCATCGAACATTTTGACATGGATCTGGAAAAAACGGTGACCCGGCAACGGCTGTTAATGGCGATTATGCGCGATATTTTGTGCGGGGTGGGCGCTCCCCGGCAACTGCGCCGCGTGGGAGACGACCTTTATCTTGGAGAGCGAAAGGCATCCGTATCCATTGCCACTTTAACCCCGGTGTCCAGCATGATCCATACCGGCGTCAATATTTCCAGCCGGAATACGCCGGTGCCGGCTATCGGTCTGGAGGACATGGCGATCGAGCCGGTGATTTTTGCGCAGAAGGTCATGGCCGCTTATTGTGAAGAGATGGAAAATATCACCAAAGCCCGTTGCAAAGTACGCGGTGTGGGTTAGAGGTATATAATGATGTACGGTAATATTTTAGAAATGTTTTCCTCAATCCAGGGAGAAGGTTTGCTGGTGGGTTGTCGCCAGGTATTTGTCCGTTTGGCGGGCTGTAACCTGCGTTGCCGGTATTGTGACACTCCCGGGAGTCAAACCGACCAGCAGTCCTGCCGGATCGAAACAGCACCGGGCAGCCGGAATTTTCAAACCTTGGCCGGTCCCTTATCGGCGGCGGCCGCCGCGGGGCACATCACCTCGCTGTCTGCCGTACGCCCCCATTCGATTAGTTTTACCGGCGGTGAACCGCTGCTGCAAACAGCATTTCTCAAAGAATTGCTGCAAAGGGTCCAAACTTTGCCCGTGGGGAAATATCTGGAGACAAATGGCACCCTGACTGATAACCTGGCGGAGGTAATATCTTTACTGGATATGATCGGCATGGATATTAAATTGCCCTCGGTGTCGCAGATGACCTGCTGGGCGGAGCATCGGGATTTTTTAAGAGTTGCCAGGCAAAAGTCACTATTCGTGAAAGTGGTGGTTTCCGCCGCAACGGTGGTAGAGGAATGTATAATGGCCGCCGAACTAATCCGGGAGGTGGATCAGGCCATTCCCTTGATTCTCCAGCCGGTTACACCGTCCAATCCACGGGAAAAGGGGCCCGATCCGGCCTGGATGCTGAGACTGCAGGCGCAGTTGCTAAGGTATCTGACTGATGTACGTGTAATTCCCCAAACGCATAAATTTATGGGGCAGTTATGAGGAATGGAGGTTGTAATGATGAATGAAGAAAAACTGCAGCAAGCGATTTCTTTACTGCTGGAAGCGGTGGGGGAAGATACGACGAGGGAAGGGCTCATCGACACGCCCAAGCGCGTAGCCCGCATGTATAAAGAGGTTTTTAGCGGATTGGAGAAGGATCCGGAGCAGGAATTGGCCGTATATTTTACGGAAGATTATGATGAAATGGTCATTGTCAAGGATATTCCGTTTTACTCGATGTGCGAACATCATTTGATTCCTTTTTTTGGCAAAGCACATGTTGTTTATATTCCCCGCCGGGGAATTATCACCGGTTTAAGTAAACTAGCCAGAGTGGTGGAGGTATTTGCCCGCCGGCCCCAGTTGCAGGAACGGATGACCAACCAAATTGCCGATCTGGTTATGAAAAAACTCGATCCCATCGGCGTCATGGTTGTCATTCAGGCTGAGCATTTATGCATGTCCATGCGCGGTGTATTAAAGCCGGGGGCAAAAACCGTAACCTCCGCCGTACGGGGTGTTTTTACCGACGATGTTGCCGCCCGTGCGGAAGCGATGTCCCTGATCAAGGAATAAGGAGAGGTTATTGCACATGCGAATATTACTTACTAATGACGATGGCATAGCCGCGGCGGGCATTAATGCTTTGCTGCCGGTACTCTGTGAATTGGGAGAGGTATCCATTGTCGCACCCGACCGGGAGCGCAGCGCCACTGGGCATGGTATTACGGTGCATCAGCCCCTGCGGGTGCAGCATTACAGTGTGCCGGGCAATTGTGCCAGTGCCTGGATGGTGGACGGCACGCCGGCGGATTGCGTAAAATTGGCCGTCGAAGCTTTATTGCCGGTGAAGCCCGATTTGGTAGTGTCAGGCATTAATTTAGGCTCCAATTTAGGGACGGATGTTTTATATTCCGGTACCGTCTCCGCCGCGGTGGAAGGGGTTATTTTAGGGGTGCCGGCGGTGGCTGTTTCTTTAACGGAATTTAATAATGCCGATTTCACCTGCGCGGCCCAAGTTACCAAAGGGGTTATTTTACAGATGCTGAAAAACGGATTGCCGCCCAACACGCTCCTGAACGTAAATGTCCCGCCCGGGCGGAGAACAGATATGCAAGGCATCGCGGTGACCAAACTGGGCAATCGGCGCTATGAAAACACCTTTGACCGACGCGAGGACCCCCGGGGCCGGGTTTACTACTGGTTAGCCGGTAAACCCGCCGAGGTAACCAACGACCCTGACAGCGATATCACCGCCATTGAAAAGGGATATATTTCCGTTTCACCGGTACATTTCGATTTAACTAATTACCGCATAATGAATCAATTGGAAAAATGGTCTATGGACGACCTGTTAAAAACGCCTATTTCTCAAGAGAAATAGGCGTTTTTAACAGAGGCGAATGGTTTATTAAATCGGTCATAATGTGTTAAAATAAAAAATATGTTTGGAAAGAGGATGGATAGAATTGAGTTATAACGCACGCATTCTGCAGCTGGACTGTTTGGAGGATGCAATCGAAGAATTGAAACGTATTGGCTGTGATACCACCGGGGTTGAAATAATGGCGCACAAGGCCCTACATCGCGCCGTAAAACTTGAGAAAGTGAACCCCAAAGCGGCCAATCTCTTAAAGCAAACTATGCTTGCCAAGGGCGGCGAGGCGGCTGTAAACCGGAGTGTCGCCGATTTTGGCCCGGAACCTTCGGATGTGCTTCTGCTCGGCACCCTGCGGCAATTTCGCGCGGTTAGGGAGCAATTGTCCAAACAGCCCTGGGGTTTGGCGGCCATCGCCCGGGAACTGCGCCTGCTGCTGGAACAGCAAGGGACGAACAGCCGGCACTACCGGTGGGGGGAAAAACAACTGGTATTGGGGAGACGCACGGCGGTAATGGGTATTTTAAACATCACGCCTGATTCTTTTTCCGACGGCGGCAGGTATTTTGACCTGTCTGCCGCGGTTGAACAGGCGTACAAAATGGTGGAGGCGGGGGCGGATATTATTGATGTCGGGGGAGAGTCGACCCGTCCCTATGGCCATAATCGGCCCATTGACGCAGAGGAAGAAATGGCGCGGGTGTTACCGGTTTTGGAGCGACTGATTGCGGATCTTCCGGTGCCCGTGTCGTTAGATACTTATAAACCGGCGACCGCTAAAGCCGCACTGCAAATGGGCGTACATATGATTAACGATGTCTGGGGATTGCAGCAGGATCCGGAGATGGCCGGGATTATTGCCCAATACGGTGTACCGGTGGTCATCATGCACAATAAAGCGGAGCCGGGATACCGGGATCTCCTGGGGGAGATAGCGGGATTTTTGCGCCGGAGTATAAAAATCGCCGAAGAGGCGGGCATCGGGCGGGACATGGTGATTATTGACCCAGGTATTGGTTTTGGGAAAACGCGGGCTGATAATCTGACGATTATGCGCCGGCTGGAGGAATTAAAGGCCTTGGATTGCCCGCTGTTATTAGGTACATCCCGCAAGTCTTTTATCGGCACGACCCTCGATTTGCCGCCCGGTGAGCGGGTTGAAGGAACGGCCGCTACAGTGGCCTTAGGCATTGCGCAGGGAGCGGATATCGTCCGGGTGCATGATGTAAAGGAAATGGCGCGGGTTGCCCGGATGACCGACGCCATTATGCGAAGGGAGACGGAGTAGATGCCGTTGGATTATATTCGTCTGCAGAACATGGTGTTTTATGGGTATCATGGTGTTTTGCCCGCAGAAAGAGAAATCGGACAGCGGTTTGCCATAGATCTTACGATGTATAAAGAACTGCGTCAGGCCGGCAAATCTGATGAATTACAACATACAGCCAATTATGCAGAGGTATACCATTGTATAAAACGAATCGTGGAAGAAGAAAAGTTTGCGCTCTTGGAGGCGTTGGCGGAGGCCCTTGCAGACGTAGTACTGGAAAGATTCCCCGTCCAGCGGGTCGCGGTAAGCATTCGCAAGCCTTCGGCCCCGGTAGTCGGTATTTTTGACTATGTGGAAGTGCATATTGAGCGGGAGCGGGTTTGATGGTTGACTGCTATTTGGGACTTGGCTCAAATATGGGAGACCGGGAGCGCTATTTGCGTAAAGCGGTTGGACTGCTGGCCGAGCACGAAGCAATAAAAATACGGAAAGTATCTTCAATATATGCCACGGCGCCGGTGGGGTATACCGCACAGCCCGATTTCTTAAATGTTGTTCTGCATGCTGCGACGAGTCTGTCACCGGAAAGCCTGCTGGCGGTGTGCCTGTCTGTCGAACAGCAACTGGAACGTATCAGAGAAATCAGGTGGGGGCCCCGGACCATTGACATCGATATTTTACTTTTTGATGACATTGAAGTACATACATCACGCTTAACTATTCCCCACCCGCAGATGACGCAAAGGTTATTCGTGCTGCTTCCTTTGGCGGAACTGGCGCCTGACCTGCGTATGCGGGGCGGGGCGGTAAAGACGGATATCCGGAAGATACAGGACCAGCGTGTGCAGGTATACAAGCCATGGTAAAACGGATGGGAAACGGGGGGTAACATGAAAACAGGCAGACGGATTGTCATTTTGACGGCGTCCTTCGGCGCGGGACATTTTAAAGCCGCGCAGGCTGTCGAACAAGCGCTTAAACAAGATAATACCGCCGTACAAACCAGGATGATCGATAGCTTTACAACGACCGCCCCCAGACTCACCCGGGCAGTTATCGGTTTGTATTTAAACATTCTGGCCAACGTGCCGTCCCTGTACGGCATGTTTTATAAGTGGGGCAACCATGCGAAAACGGCATTGTTGGGGCGCAGTTTAATGAGCGTCAGTCTGGCGGTTTCCACCGATAACCAGTTGGCGGAATTTTCGCCTCAATCAATAATTTGCACCCACGCTTCGCCCACGGGGGCGATATGTCAATTAAAAAGGCAGGGCAAGCTTGCCGTGCCGGTCATTGCGGCGATTACCGATTTTGTCGTCCACCGCTTCTGGATTTATGATGAAGTGGACCTTTACACCGTTATGCATGAGGAGACGGCGCGAGGTCTGCTGGCGGCCGGTGTCGCCCGGGACAAGATCCAGGTGGTGGGCATTCCCATTGCCGCTAAATTTAACGTTTCACTCCCAAAAGCGGAAATGCGGCGCAAATTGGGACTGGCAGTCGATATTCCCGCCGTGCTCGTCATGGGAGGCGGTACGGGTGCGTTACCCATGGATAGCATTGTTGCAGAATTTAACAGGTGTAAGATACCCCTTCAATTGCTGGTGGTGGCGGGACGTAATGAGCCGCTTCGCCGGCGGTTGAAAGAAATATCATCCCTTAATGCTTTGCATGTATTTGGTTTTGTGGACAATATTCATGAACTGATGGGCGCGGCTGATTTGCTGGTTACAAAACCGGGTGGTCTGTCGGCCGCCGAAGCCCTGGCCATGGGTCTGCCGATGATCCTCTTTCGTCCCATACCCGGACAGGAGGAAGGAAACGCACAATTTTTAGCCGAAGCAGGTGTGGCCTGCTGTGTGAGGGGGCTTGGAGAGTTGGTGCCTACGGCAGAAAACTTGCTGCAAAATCCGGTCCAATGGGATATGATGCGCTGTAAGGCGCGGAAACTTGCCAAACCGCATGCGGCCCAAGCGGTGGCTTCCTTTGCCCTCAGCCTATGCGAAAAATCAAGATAACCTGGAGTTGCCAGTTTATCTTGATTTTTTTTACCGGTTATAAAGAAGCGCTTTTCAAACCAATACTAGGTAAACGGAGGTGATATGATGCGTACTTTATGGAAAGGCGCCATTAGTTTCGGCTTAGTCAATGTGCCGGTCAAGCTGTATACGGCCACCGAGCGTAAAACGCTTAAGTTTCATTTGTTACATCAGGAATGTCTGACGCCCCTTGAATATCAGCGTCATTGTCCCCGCTGCAACAGAAAGGTGGAAAGCCAGGAAATAGTAAAGGGATATGAATATGAAAAAGGTAAATATGTAGTTATGCGGGACGAGGATTTTGAACAAATACCGGCGGACAATACCCGCACGATCGATATAGTTGACTTTGTCGATCTCAAAGAAATTGATCCGGTTTATTTTGATAAGAGTTATTATCTGACTTCGGACGAAAGCGGCGTAAAGGCCTACACCCTGCTCATTAAAGCCATGGAAGAGACCGGCAAGATCGCCATTGCGAAAATCGTCATTCGCTCTAAAGAATCGCTGGCGGCCTTGCGGGTACGGGACGGAGTCATGCTGTTGGAAACCATGTATTATCCTGACGAAATCCGGCCGCTCGAAGGGTTGCCCGCTTTACACAAAGAGGTCAAAATTCACGATAATGAGATTAAAATGGCGATCAGTTTAATCAATAATTTGGCGGCCCCCTTTCAGCCGGAAAAATATAACGATGCCTATCGCCGGGCTTTATTGGAGGTAATAAGAGCAAAAGTTGAGGGAGAAGAGATTGCCGTGCCGGAAAAACATACGGGGGGCAAAGTGGTAAATCTGATGGAAGCGTTAAAGGCCAGCGTAGAACTTGCCAAAAAGGAGCGGGAAACCGTGGAAAAGGATGCGAAAAGGTTGAAATCCGCCGTTAAGCGTAAACGGGCGCAAACATCATGACGGAATTATTAATAAATGAACAGCCGGTTAAGTTGTCTAAGCTGGAAAAGGTTTTTTGGCCAGGGGAGGGGTATACCAAAAGTGATTTAATCCAGTATTATATAAAAGCCGCTCCTTACCTGATTCCCCTGCTGCAAGACCGTCCGCTGTCCCTTACCCGTTATCCGGACGGCATCGCGGGAAAATGGTTTTATCAAAAAAACAAACCCGCCCATGCCCCCGATTGGATTCCCAGTTTTGACTGGCGGCCGCGAAAAGGCAAAGTTACCCAATACATCCTCTGTAATAATCTGGAGACCTTGGTGTGGCTTGCAAATCAGGCGTGTATTGAACTGCACCCCTGGTTTTCCAGATATGACAAGGTGAATTATCCGGATTATGCGGTTTTTGATTTGGATCCCATGGAACCGCTTGATTTTGAAGCGGCCCGTGAAATCGCGCTTTTGCTGAAGTCTGTATTGGATGAATTCCGCATTTTTTCCGTACCGAAAACCTCCGGCGCCACAGGAATACATATCTACGTGCCCGTCGTCCGAAAATTTACTTATAAAGAAATTCAGTTATTCATTCAGTATATAGGAAAGTTTGTGCTCCAGGCGTATCCCCAAAAGACATCCTTGTATGAAAGGCGGGTGAAAGACCGCCGGGGAAAAGTTTATATCGACTATTTGCAGAATAACCGGGGTCAGACTGTGGCGTCCGCTTTCAGTGTGCGGCCCAGACCGGGAGCCCCTGTCTCCCTGCCGTTTTGTTGGGAAGACATCCACACGGTACATCCGGAGCAATTTACCTTGCACACGGCAGAACAGCGCATAAAGGAAGCCGGTGATTTTTACCTGGGCGCGCTTGAGAAAAAGCAGGACATACGTCCCCTGCTGCGGCGGGCCAGGGAAAGCTGACCGGGAAAATTTTTGCAAAAAAGTGCTTGAATGATTTTCTTTAGCAGGAAAAATATACTTGCCGCCGTATATTAGTTTTTATTTCAGGACTTTTTTCACGAGGAGTATTAGTTATGGCGGGAAGAGAAAAATATTGGCTGGCTCTTAAAATGGTACCCGGTATTGGCGGCGCTAATTACCGGCGCTTGCTAAATCACTTTCATGATCCGCAAGCGGTTTGGGAAGCACCGGCGTGTTTGTTTCAGCAACTGCAGGATATTGATCAGCAGATACGGGATAATTTGCTTGCGTACCGGGCCAATGCCGACATAGAAGCAGCTTGGCAGCGGTTTCTTGCTTCCGGCATGGGCATGATTACCCTGGAATCCGCGGACTATCCCCCAGGTCTTGCGAACATCTACAATCCGCCGCCGGTATTGTTCCATTATGGCGACGTCCATGTGCCCAAAGGTCCTGTCATTGCAATTGTGGGGTCACGCCGCTGTTCGGCTTACGGCCGGCATGTTGCCGGACAATTGGCCGCAGAACTGGCTGAGGCAGGATTTACTGTTGTCAGTGGCATGGCCCGGGGGATCGACACAGCGGCGCACAAGGGCGCTTTGCGGGGCGGCGGCTATACGCTCGCTGTTTTAGGCTCCGGGGCCGATGTCGTCTATCCGCCGGAAAATAATAAACTATATCAGGAAATAATACAGAAGGGAGCTGTAATCTCGGAATTCGCTCCGGGAATGCCGCCGCTGGCCGCCCACTTTCCCGCCCGTAATCGTTTGATCAGCGGCTTGTCGGATGCGGTGCTGGTCATCGAGGCGGCGGAGAAAAGCGGCGCATTGATTACCGTTGATGCGGCCTTGGAGCAGGGCCGGGAGGTATATGCCGTACCCGGATGTATTACAAACAACTATAGCACCGGGTGTCACAAACTCATTCAGCAGGGGGCAAAGCTCGTTGCTTCCGTACGGGATATTCTTGAGGATTATGGTATTTCAACGCAAGATGTGCATAAAAATGATAGCACAGTGATCACAATGACCCTGGAAGAACAAACGGTCCTGCCTTTGCTTGGCGTCATGCCCTTGGGACTTGAGGAACTTGTTATGAAAACCGGTTGGCATACCAGCCAACTCCTGAGTGTGTTGACTGCATTGGAAATAAAAGGGTTTATTGAAAGTGTACCGGGTAAACGGTATAAATTAACAGATGTTAAAGGATTGCGGAGATGAGAATATGGCGAAATCGTTAGTTGTGGTAGAGTCACCGGCCAAAGCAAAAACCATCGAAAAATATCTCGGGAAAAATTTTGAAGTAAAAGCATCAATGGGTCATCTGCGCGATTTGCCCAAAAGTCAATTCGGCGTGGATATTGAGCAAAGCTTCCAACCCAAGTATATCAACATACGGGGGAAGGGTGAATTAATCAAGCTGCTGCGCGAGGATGCTAAAAAAGCCGACAAAGTGTTTCTGGCGACTGACCCCGACAGGGAAGGGGAAGCGATCGCCTGGCATTTAGCCCACATACTGGGCTTAGACCCGGAGGATGTATGCCGGATTGAATTTAATGAAATAACGAAAAATGCGATTGTCAATGCTTTGAAGCACCCCCGCCGGATTGATTACAACCGGGTGCATGCCCAGCAGGCGAGGCGGATTTTGGATCGCATTGTGGGCTACAAGCTTAGTCCTTTGCTGTGGCGAAAAATTCGCAAAGGCCTGAGCGCGGGGCGGGTGCAGTCCGTTGCCGTGCACCTGATCTGCGCGCGGGAACGGGAAATCCAAAATTTCATTTCCGAGGAATATTGGACGATTACGGCGAATCTTCGCAAGGACCAGAAGTCCAAGGAATTCGCCGCCCAGTTGATCAAGCGGGGGAAGGAAAAACTGCGCATCACCAAGGAAGCCGATGCTAAGTCCATCCTGCAGCAACTGGTGTCCGTACCCTTTGAAGTGTTGGAAATGAGACGAAAGGAACGGAAAAGAAATCCCGCCGCGCCGTTCATTACCAGCACCCTGCAGCAGGAGGCCGCCAGAAAGCTAGGCTTTACGACGAAGAAAACGATGATGCTCGCCCAGCAGTTGTACGAGGGACTCACTTTGGGTAAACGGGGGCCGGTCGGTCTTATTACTTATATCCGGACAGATTCCACACGGGTGGCTGCCGTTGCCCAACAGGAAGCCAGGGGCTATATTGAAAGCAAATTTGGCAAGGAATACGTGCCGGAGAAACCACCCCTGTATATCTCTAAGCGCGGCCAGGACGCCCATGAGGCGGTGCGGCCGACTTACATCGAATATGAGCCGGAATCCGTGAAAGCTTTTTTATCGCGGGATCAGTTCCGCCTTTATAAACTAATTTGGGAGCGGTTTATTGCCAGTCAGATGTCGCCGGCCGTCATGGATGCGCTCACCATCGATATCACCGCCGGTGAATACCTCTTCCGGGCAACCGGGGCCCAAATTAAATTTCCGGGCTTCATGGTGCTTTATATTGAGGGACAGGATGATGTGGAACAGGATAAAAATATAGTTTTGCCTCAGTTAGAGCCGGGGCAAAGGTTAGTCCTTAAATCGCTGGTTCCCGAGCAGCATTTCACGCAGCCGCCGCCCCGCTATACGGAAGCCAGCCTGGTGCGGACGCTGGAGGAACAGGGGATCGGCCGACCCAGCACGTATGCGCCGATTATCGATACCATACAGGCCCGGAATTACGTATTGAAGGAAGAAAAGAAGTTTGTGCCCACCGAACTGGGCTTTTTGGTTGTCGACATGCTGAAAGATTATTTTCGCGATATCATCGATGTGGAATTTACCGCCCAACTGGAAGATCGCTTAGACAGTGTGGCTGAAGGCAAGGAAAATTGGGTAAAAGTTTTGCAGGCTTTTTATGGTCCCTTTTCCCAGGAGTTATCCATTGCGGATGAACAAATCGAAGAAGTGGAAATTCCCGATGAAGTAACGGATGAAATCTGCGAATTGTGCGGACGCAATATGGTCATAAAACAAGGCCGGTTCGGAAAATTTCTTGCGTGTCCGGGCTTTCCGGCCTGCCGCAATGCCAAACCGATTTTACGGGAAATGGGTGTCAACTGTCCGAAATGCGGCGGCGCCATCGTTGAACGCAAAGGTAAAAAGGGGCGGGGAAGAGTATTTTACGGCTGCCGGAATTATCCTGAATGCGATTTTGTTACTTGGGATAAGCCTTTACAAAAATCCTGCCCGCGCTGTAACAGCTTTCTCGTGGAAAAGAAGGGGCGCGGAGGCAGTCAGATTCTGTGTCCCGTTGAAGGATGCGGTTATACGGAGGATGGCGAGCGGACCAATGTGAAAACAAAAGCCCCGGCAACCCTCACGGCAAAAGGAAGGAAGAAAAAACAGTGACCCAAACAATACATGTTATCGGTGCAGGGCTGGCAGGGGCGGAAGCTGCCTGGCAGGCTGCAAATCAGGGAATTGACGTCATTGTGCATGAGATGCGCCCCCATAAACTGTCGCCGGCCCACCACTCGGGTGATTTTGCGGAGCTGGTTTGCAGTAATTCACTGCGGTCTGATCAATTGGAAAACGCGGTGGGGTTGCTGAAGGAGGAAATGCGCCGCCTAAACTCAATAATCATGGACTGTGCAGAAAAAACCAGGGTTCCTGCCGGGGGCGCCCTGGCCGTTGACCGTTCCGCTTTTAGCCAGTTAGTGACGAGCCGCTTGGCCGCACATCCTAAGATTACGATTATCCGGGAAGAAGTGGCGGAAATTCCGGGGGAAGGAATTTCCGTGGTCGCATCAGGCCCTTTAACCTCGGAGGCTTTAACGGACCACATCCGGCAAATTACCGGGGAGGAATATTTTTACTTTTATGACGCGGCCGCCCCCATTATCAGTGCGGAATCTATTGACCAGGGCAAGGTGTACCGCTCTTCCCGTTATGACCTGGGTGAGGCGGATTATGTGAATTGCCCGCTTTCCCAAGCAGAATATGAGCATTTCTGGCGGGAATTAACGCACGCGGAAACGGCGCCCATAAAAGAATTTGAAAAAACGATTTTTTTCGAAGGCTGTATGCCTGTTGAGGAGATGGCCGCCAGGGGGGTGGACACGTTGCGTTACGGTCCCTTGAAGCCGGTGGGCCTGATTAATCCGTATACGGGAGAACTTCCCTATGCGGTAGTACAGTTGCGGCAGGATAATTTGGCGGGGACCCTTTACAATATGGTTGGTTTTCAAACACACTTAAAATGGCCGGCCCAAAAACGGGTGTTTTCGCTGATCCCCGGTCTGGAAAAGGCAGAGTTTGTCCGGTATGGGGTCATGCACCGCAATACTTTTATCAACTCGCCCAAGTTACTGCAGCCTACCCTGCAGTTGCGCGATAATGCACGGATATTATTCGCGGGTCAGATAACCGGGGTGGAGGGATATATTGAATCCGCGGCCAACGGCCTGGTTGCCGGTTTAAACGCCGGTTTATTGGCGGCGGGGAAAAAACCGGTCATTTTCCCCGCGGAAACCGCCCACGGGGCCATGTGTCATTATATTACCAGCACGGAAGCCAAACATTTTCAGCCCATGAATGTTAATTTTGGTTTGCTGCCGCCCTGGGAGAAAAAGGTCAGGGATAAACGTTTAAAGAATAAGCTAATTGCGGAAAGGGCTTTGGCGGCACTTACAGATTTTCAACAATATTTAGAAAATATTATTGCATGAACCAAGCCCATATGGTAATATAAATTAATGTATTAAGGAGCCAGATGGTGTAGAAAAATGTCACAATTAATTCAGGGGTTTCTCACTTATCTCAAAGTGCAAAAGAATGCCTCGCTCCATACGCTTGATGGTTACCGGCAGGATTTAACTCAGTTTATGGAATTTTACCGGCAGCAGTATGCAGAAGAATTAATTGATTTTCGCCAGATAAATACGCAGATTATCCGCCATTATTTATCCGCCCTGCATACGGGCGCTTATCAACGGCGGAGTATTGCCCGTAAAATTGCGGCTCTGCGGTCATTTTGCCGGTATCTTTGTCAATGGGCTTATCTTGACAAAAACCCCTTTGTCGGGATTAAAACACCCAAACTGGAACGTACATTGCCGAAATTTATGCATCCGCAGGAAGTGGAGCAACTCCTGACGGCACCGGATTGCAGCAAGGTGCTGGGGGTGCGGGATCGGGCCATTTTAGAAACTTTGTATGCCACCGGCGTGCGGGTTAGTGAATTAGTTGGCCTGAATTTGGATAATTTAGAATTGGATTACGGATGCATGCGGGTATTTGGGAAAGGAAAAAAAGAACGCATTGTGCTAATCGGTTCAGCAGCTATCACGGCTGTGCGCGCATATTTAGCCGGCGCACGGCCGGAACTTCTTTCCCGCCGGCGCAAGCGCACGGCGGAAAACGCGCTTTTCCTGAATAAAGCGGGTACAAGGCTGTCCGATCGCAGTATACGTCGTACTATGGATAAATATATTGAACAGGTTTCTTTTGACAAGGATATTAGTCCACATACATTGCGGCACTCCTTTGCCACTCATCTTCTGAATAACGGCGCTGATCTTCGCTCTGTTCAGGAATTGCTGGGTCATGAAAATTTATCGACAACCCAGCTTTATACGCATATTACAAAGGAGAAGTTGCGGGCAACTTACATCAAGGCACATCCTCGCGCCTGAGGCGCAGAGGGCAGGTCTTTTTGGCTTAATTTATTATGTGAACATTCTGAAATTTCCAGGGGGGCGGTACCGTGTTTCAGGCAACGACAATAGTGGCAGTGAGGCATAACGGACACACGGCCATTGCCGGCGACGGACAGGTAACCTTTGGCGGTAATACGATTATGAAACACAATGCCAAAAAAGTGCGGCGGTTATATCATGGTAAAATGGTAGCCGGCTTTGCCGGCTCGGTGGCAGATGCCTTCACCTTGTTTACGAAATTTGAGACAAAGCTTGAAGAATACAACGGTAATTTACTGCGGGCGGCGGTTGAACTGGCCAAAGACTGGCGAATGGATCGCGTATTGCGGCGTCTGGAGGCCATGTTAATCGTGGGAAACGAACAGAACCTGTTGATTATTTCCGGCAACGGAGAGGTCATCGAACCCGATGACGGCATAGCCGCGATTGGTTCGGGCGGACCCTACGCCCTGGCGGCAGCCCGGGCCCTTGTCGGGCATTCTGCGCTGGATGCGGCCGGCATTGCGCGCACGGCGCTGGAAATTGCCGGCTCCATCTGTGTTTATACAAACAGTTCCATTACGGTGGAAGAACTATAGCGTTCAAAAGGAGGAGAACGATGTGACAGAATTAACCCCTCGTCAGATCGTAGCCGAATTGGATAAATATATCGTTGGCCAGGAAAATGCCAAGCGGTCCGTGGCGGTTGCCCTGCGGAACCGTTGGCGCAGTAAACAGCTTTCTGCGGAATTACAGGACGAAGTTGTCCCGAAGAATATTCTCATGATCGGACCTACCGGGGTAGGTAAAACGGAAATTGCCCGGCGGCTTGCCAAATTGGTGAACGCCCCCTTCATAAAAGTTGAAGCTACGAAATTTACCGAGGTAGGGTATGTAGGTCGCGATGTGGAGTCCATGATCCGTGATTTGGTGGAGACTTCCATTCGGATGGTAAAACATGAGAAAATCCATGAAGTTGAAGATAAAGCCCGCGCATTGGCAGACAAGCGCATCATTGATATACTTCTTCCCCATCCTAAAAAGGAGGGGGCGCGCAATCCTTTCGAAGCCTTATTTGGCAGCGCGCCGGAGACGGTGGAGGAGTCTGCGCCCCAAAACAGCGCCCTGCAGGAGGAAAGAGACGAGCTTGTGCGGAAAATAACCGCAGGCGAGATGGATGAAGAACTCATTGAAATCACCGTGGATGAAAGTACTCCACGGATGTTTGAGTTGTTTACCGGCGCAGGTGTTGAAGAAATGGGGATTAATATTCAGGACATGTTAGGAGGGTTGCTGCCCAAAAAACAGAAAAAAAGAAAAGTCACCATCGCTAACGCGCGCAAAATATTCCAACAGGAAGAAGCCCAAAAGCTCATCGATATGGACGAAGTGACCGGGATGGCGATTAGTCACGCCGAAAACTCCGGCATTATCTTCCTTGACGAGATTGATAAAATCGCCGGGCGCAGTCATGCTTCCGGTCCGGATGTATCCCGCGAAGGTGTGCAACGGGATATTCTCCCGATTGTTGAAGGCTCAACAGTGGTTACCAAATACGGCCCCGTTAAAACCGACCATATCTTATTTATGGCGGCCGGGGCATTTCACATCTCAAAACCGGCGGATCTCATTCCCGAACTTCAGGGACGTTTTCCCATCAGGGTTGAGTTGGAGAGCCTGCGGAAAGAGGATTTTAAACAAATACTTATTGAACCGCAAAACGCTTTAATCAAGCAGTATAAGGCGCTGCTGCAGACGGAGGGCATAGAGATTCAGTTTACCGAAGATGCAATTGATGAATTGGCGGAGATTGCCTGCCGGGTAAACGAAGCGACCGAAAATATCGGCGCCCGCCGGTTGCATACAATTTTGGAAAAGCTCTTGGAAAACCTTGCTTTCGAAGCACCGGAACTAAACACCGGTCTGGTGACTATCGACCGTGTTTATGTTAAAGACAAGTTGGAGAAAATTGTGGTTAACCAGGATTTAAGTCAATATATTCTATAATTGGTTAAGAGGAGGCGGGAAAATGAACCTGTTGTTAGAGAGAACCAGAAAGATTAATAAATTGCTGCAGTATTCCGAGACGGTGGAATTTGGTCAGATTTCGAAGCTGTTAAGCTGTGTCATCAACGCAAACGTGTACATTGTGGCCAAGGACGGCACCGTCTTAGGCTACGCCCTCACCGACGACTTTGAGTGTAAAATTATGCGGAGACGTGTACTTGATGAAGGCATGTTCCCTAAATCATATGTTGAATGGCTGCAACGGATTACGGAAACCTCCCCCAACCTGCATTTGGCGGGGGGGAGATGTAGTTTTGAAGAAGGCATCGATTGCCTGTATACCGACAAGTTTACCACCGTTGTTCCGATCTATGGGGGAGGAGAACGGATCGGCACTTTAATCATGGCCCGTTTTTCCCTGGAGTTTAAAGACGAGGATTTGGTACTCGCAGAATACAGTGCAACCGTTGTAGGCATGGAGATATTACGGTCAAGAAGCGAACGTATTGAAGAGGAGGCCCGTAAAAAAGCGACTGTACAAGTTGCTTTGGGAACACTCTCCTATTCGGAATTGGAGGCTATTGTCCACATTCTCAGCGAACTCGAAGGTAATGAAGGCTTGCTTGTGGCCAGTAAAATCGCCGACCGTGTGGGTATAACCCGTTCTGTAATTGTTAACGCCCTGCGGAAATTTGAAAGTGCCGGCGTAATCGAGTCAAAATCATTGGGAATGAAAGGCACCTATATTCGTGTGCTCAATGAGCGTTTGTTGGACGAGTTAGAGCGTATGAAGAAATAATTCTTTCCGGCAGGTTACCTTGGAACAGGTGGCTTCTGCGCTGAAATATGAACCCGAAAAAGCTGACCAAGATGTTATCCTGCCATCTCTTGGTCAGCTTTTTTCCGTTTAAGAAGGCATATTCCCGGAGGAAGGGATTTCCGGCAGCAAATTTGGCTAAGGAGGCCCGTGCCGAGATTTTTATTTAATTTTTGCTTGGCGGCCTTTTCTTACAAAAAAAACTATGCTAAAATATATGCCGGATATTTCGGATATTTAAAGAGAGGAGTATTATATGTCTGGTCATTCCAAATGGGCGAATATTAAGCATAAAAAATCAAAAATGGACGCGCAGCGGGGTAAAATCTTTACCAAGGTGGCCCGCGAAATTACCGTGGCCGTGCGGTCGGGCGGAAATGCCGACCCTACAGGCAATATGCGTTTAAAACTGGCTTTACAGAAGGCGAAAGAAGCTAATCTGCCAAATGATAATGTGCAGCGGGCCATCCAAAAAGGTTTGGGCGCTGCGGAGGGTGTAAACTACGAGGAATTGACTTACGAGGGTTATGGACCGGCCGGGGTGGCGATTATGGTCGAAGCCATGACCGATAACCGGAACCGTACCGCCGGCGAGATCCGTCACTTGTTTTCCAAATACGGCGGTAATCTCGGTGAAACCGGCTGCGTGAACTGGATGTTTGCTAAAAAGGGGTTACTTGTGATTGAAAAAACGGCGACCAGGCTTACGGAGGAAGACCTGATGCTGCTGGCGCTGGAAGCCGGTGCGGAAGATTTCAAAGCTGACGACGAGGACAGTTATGAAATCATCACGGCCCCGGAAGACTTTACGGCGGTACAGGATATGTTGGCGGAGCATAAAATCCCCACCGCTGTGGCGGAAATTTCCATGTTGCCGCAAAACACGATAGACCTGCAGGGAGACGACATCTCCAAGACATTGAAGCTGATGGAAATGCTGGAAGATCATGATGACGTGCAGGAAGTATATACGAATGCCGACTTCCCGGATGAGGGGGAGTAAGTTTAAAAGGTTTTTCAGGCGTTGGACCGCTAAATTTTGCGCAATAAGAAATCAAACCCTCTTGTTCAACCAACAGGAGGGTTTTTTTATGCCCCAAAGGCTATGGGGGTGTTCAACAACAGCATACTCTGTTGCGGCCTGTTTTTTTCGCTCTGTATAGAGCTTCGTCGGCCATTCTCAGCAGTTCCTCCGGATTGAGCAGCAGATTACTCTTATCGGCCGTCAAGGTTGCCACCCCGAGACTCGCGGTAAGTATTTTGTTGAAAACCGAATCAGTATGGGGGATTTTCAATGCTGTGATGGCACACCGCATTTTTTCCGCCATAAATAAGCCGCCTGATTTATCGGTGGACGGCAGCACGGTGACAAATTCTTCTCCGCCATAGCGGGCGACCAAATCACCCGGGCGTGCCAATACCTGACTGATTGCCTGGGCAACTTGCTTCAAACAGTCGTCACCCGAAAGGTGTCCATAGGTATCGTTATAGCTTTTAAAACAATCAATGTCCAGGAGAATGAGGGAGAGGGGCTGTTTGCTTCTTTTTGCCCTGCGCCATTCTTTAGTTAAGATTTCATCGAAGTGCCGCCGGTTAGGGATACCTGTAAGCCCGTCAATAGAACACAGACGTTTAAATTGCTCCTTTGCCTGCTCCAATTCCCGCATCAGGGTCAAAAGCTGCTGCTCATGGGCTTTCCGTCCGTCTATTTCCTTTTTTAATTTCAGGGCGGAACGCACCCGCGCTAAAAGCTCTATTTCATGCAGCGGCTTGGTAATATAGTCCATGGCGCCGGCGGCAAAGGCCTGTTCGATACGTTCGACTTCCGTGTTGGCTGTAACCATGATAACCGGCACGTCCTTATAATGGGCATTCGCCTTAATGATCCGGCAAGCATCCATGCCATCAATTTCCGGCATAATAATATCCATGACGATAAGGTCGATAGCGGGTTTATATCCTGCGACGTCATTTAAACGCAAATAGGCGAATGCCTGGCGGGCCGATTCAACCGGTACGGTATTATGATACCCGTTAAGATTCAATATTGCTTCCGTGACTGAACGGCTAAAATTTGAATCATCAACAATCAAGATAGCCATAAAACCCTCCGCTAAAGATTATCCATTTTGTTGTTTCTACACTTTTGCGCTTTCACCTTGTCTTTTAACAAAATATGTTAGAAAAATTAACTTAATGAATAATCACTGCTAAATATGGACATGATGGATAATAATTCCGGTAGGAGGGGATTATGCATGTTGCGTAAATGTGTTTTGGGGGCGCTGGGGCTCCTTTTAGGCTTTGCCCTGTCTTACAGCCTCTATATGAATAATTATTTTCACCCTTTGAAATATGGCGCCAGGCTTCCGGTTGACCCGCCGAATGCGGAAGTAACGCAAACCGACCTGAAGATTAAAATTACGCCGCAAACCGAAATCACCCAAAAAATAAAATATACGAAATGCGGCGAGGAAGAGGTTACGAAGATAACCGCCGGTGAAAAACTGGTAGGTCTCACTTTTCAACAAATGCAGCAACTCTATCCGGGCTGGACGATTGAGACTTTTGATGCCAGGGACGTCGTGCTGAAACTGGTTGTCGACGACTATTGCAAGACCCACAGCGAACATATGTTTCTTGGCGTACATAATGACCATGTGGCAATCTTTGCCGGTAAGCCGGGGCCGGGAGCCTTACTGAAAGAAGAAACCAACATATTATTGCAAAGTGTCCAGCCCCAGGACCGCCTGGAATTAGAAAAAGGCATCGTGGTTAAGGACCGGTCCGAATTACTGCAAACATTGGAAGGATTGCAGGAGCACCGGTAAAGGGAGGTCATCGCCTGGCGGGTAGTGAACTTGTCTGGCTACGCC
>DHRA01000072.1:50774-53289 GCA_002411145.1 Firmicutes bacterium UBA5324
CCTGAAGAGAATAACAAGGTAACACCCACTTGTAGAAGTGGGTGTCTTCGAAATTGATAACAAAGGATGCCGCCGGACGGCGGGCGTATATTAAGAACGGTGAAAGCGGCTTTGGCCGCTTTTTTTTATTATACGGACGAAAAGCTGCACGTACCCCGCTCCGGATTACAGTTTCATCCGCCCTTTTCCGGCGGGTAACAGGAATAAACCATGTTATGTCGAATAGACCAACTAAAAGGAGGGCGGCAAATGTTGGTATTAGGAATTGATCCGGGAACGGCAATTATGGGTTACGGATTTGTAGAAAGCCACGGAAACCGCTTAAAGGCGGTAGCTTACGGCGCCCTGCGCACAACGGCGGGAACGCCCAATGAATTACGATTACGCCATATTTACGAGGAATTAACGGGCTTGATCGAAACTTATCGGCCTGATATTGTAAGTGTAGAGGAATTGTTTTTTAATAAGAACGTGCGTACGGCAATGGCCGTGGGACAGGCCAGGGGGGTTGCGCTGTTGGCGGCGGCCAATGCGAATGTTTCCCTGTTGGAATTTACGCCCCTGCAGGTCAAACAGTCTGTAGTCGGCTACGGTAAAGCCACGAAGGAACAGGTTATCTTTATGATCCAAAAACTACTGAATCTCCATACAAAACTGGGGCCTGACGACGTGGCCGATGCATTGGCGGTGGCGATATGCGCCACGCACGCTCATAATTTGGCGGGTAAACTGCGGACGATGGAGGGACATAACGGGTGATTGCTTATGTGCGCGGCAGCTTGGTTTGTACCGGCCCCGACTTTGTGATCGCGGAAGCCGGCGGCCTTGGTTATCGGATTTATGTTTCCGCATCGACTTTTCAGAGACTGCCTGCCAGCGGGCAGGAAGTAAAACTTTTTACATATCATCATGTGCGGGAAGACGCAATGGTGCTTTTTGGTTTTCTTACGATGGAAGAGTATGAAATTTTCATGCATTTGATCGGCATCTCCGGCATTGGTCCCAAAGGGGCACTGGTGATGCTTGGCGCGCTCCAGCCCCGGCAATTTATCCAGGCGGTGGTAGCCGGCGATGAAAATGTATTGACCCGGATCGCGGGTGTGGGCAAAAAAACCGCGCAACGCCTGGTTTTGGAGTTGAAGGATAAATTGGCGGCGTTGTCCGCAGAAACAGGACCTGCCTCGCCTTTACCGGCTGATGCGGCGGTAATGGGACAGGACGAAGCTTATGAAGCTCTGCTGGCCTTGGGTTATACATCCCAGGAGGCCACCCGTGCTTTGACGGAAATACGGCGTGATGCGGCGCCGGATGCATCCAGCGATTTACTTATCCGCCAGGCGTTAAGGATCATGATGCGGGAGGTTAGGTAATGGATGAACGAATTGTCGCTCCGGAAACAGGCAGCGGGGATGAATGGGATACCGGACTGCGTCCCCGGATGCTGCAGGAATATATTGGGCAGGATAAAGTCAAGCATAATCTGAAAATCTTCATTGACGCGGCTTGCGGCCGTAATGAGGCGCTGGACCATGTGCTACTGTATGGTCCTCCCGGGCTGGGGAAAACAACCCTGGCCAATATTGTGGCCAACGAACTGGGGGTCAATCTGCGCATAACCTCCGGCCCCGCCATTGAACGACCGGGGGATTTGGCCGCTATTCTTACCAATCTTGGCGACCGGGACGCATTATTCATTGACGAAATACACAGACTGAATCGTAGTGTGGAAGAGGTTCTTTATCCGGCGATGGAAGATTTCGCGCTGGATATCATCATCGGCAAGGGACCCAGTGCCCGGTCCCTGCGTTTGGATTTGCCGAAGTTCACCCTCATTGGCGCAACCACGCGGGCGGGCATGCTTACCGGACCTTTGCGCGACCGTTTTGGCGTCATCTGCCGTCTGGCGTATTACGCCCCGGAAGACTTGGAGCGCATTGTCTGCCGGGCGGCGAAAATTTTGGGCATTGCCATCGAAGAGGCCGGCGCTCGGGAAATTGCCCGCCGTTCACGGGGGACGCCGCGTATTGCCAACAGGCTGCTTAAGAGGGTACGGGACTATGCCCAGGTTGCCGCCAAGGGGATTATTACCGCGGAAGTGGCCGGTGCTGCCTTGGAATTACTGGAAGTGGACAACCGGGGGTTGGACCTGACGGACCGGACGATGCTGCTGGCGATTATACAAAAATTTAGCGGAGGGCCAGTGGGGCTGGATACCTTGGCCGCTTCCATCAGCGAGGCGACCGAAACGATTGAGGATGTGTACGAGCCGTATTTGCTCCAACTAGGGTTTATCAACCGGACACCCCGGGGCCGGGTGGCTACGGAAGCCGCTTACATCCATCTGGGACTGCCATATCCGCAAAAATAGGGTTTAAGGACGGGGATCAAAGTGAAGGTTTTGCTGCACATGTGTTGCGGACCTTGTTCCATCGCGCCGGTAAAATATTTGCGTGCGCATAACTTGGACATTGAGGGTTATTTTTACAATCCGAACATTCATCCTTATAAGGAATTT
>DHRA01000072.1:53527-64526 GCA_002411145.1 Firmicutes bacterium UBA5324
GCCCGCAAGGCAAAGGAATGCGGGGCGGACGCCTTTTCCACCACGTTGCTGGTCAGTCCTTATCAAAATCATGCCCAAATAAAAGCTATTGGTGAAACGGTGGCCCGGGAGGAAGGGATACCATTTTATTATGCCGATTACCGCCCCGGGTGGCAGGAGGCCGTCAGCGAATCCCGCCGCCGCGCAATGTACCGTCAGCCTTATTGCGGCTGTATCTACAGCGAAAAGGACCGTTATTATAAACCACGGAAGGAGAAGAGTTAATGCCCGCCATGGAAGGAATCGGCAAAGTCCTGATTATTACGGGTTTAACCTTGACTGCTTTAGGTATACTGATGCTTTTCGGCAGCAAATTAGGCCTTGGCCGGCTGCCCGGAGATATTTTCTTTAAAAGGGGAAATTTTAGTTTTTACTTTCCGCTCGTTTCGTCGATTTTACTTAGTATCTTGCTTACCGTGCTGCTGAATATCATCAAACACCGTTGATACAGGAGGTTCCACATGCGAAACAAATTCAGCCTTGTGCTTGTAATGGTATTTCTGTTATCATTATTACCGTCTTACACTTTAGCCGGTCCCTTGGTGAGAATCGGTATTTTCAATGGAAAGGACAGCGTGGCCGTTGGCGGACAGCGGGCCTTTAGCCTCGTGGATGCCACGGATGGATCCATCATCGCCCGGGGACAGCATAATGAAAAGTTGCGTATCGAATACCGGGACGGCCAACTCTATATAAACAACCGGCTGCAAAAAACGCCTTTTTTTGTTCGGCTGGACCCGGGGGAGGAGAGTGAATTTCTCACCGTTGAAGGGCGTCGCTACCGCGGAGAGTTGGAGATTCGTCCCTCGGTAACCAAAAAAGGCCTCACGGTGATTGAAATATTGCCCTTGGAAGAGTATTTGTACGGGGTTATTCCCTGGGAGATTTCCCCGGCCTGGCCGGTGGAAGCCGTGAAAGCCCAGGCAGTGGCGGCCCGGACATATGCCTTATATAATGCGGGCAAGCATGCCAAAGATGGCTTTGACCTGTGCAATACCACAGAGTGTCAGGTATATGGGGGACGGGAGGCGGAAGACCCGCGGGGCAATTGGGGGGTCGACGCCACGCGGGGCATGGTGGCAACATACAAAAATAAACTGATCCCCACGTATTTTCATTCCAGCAGCGGCGGCTATACAGAAAACATTGAAAATGTCTGGAGCGGAAAGAATGATTATATCCGCGCCGTGCCTGATTTTGATCAGCATAGCCCTTATTTTCACTGGGAATTGACCCTCAGCAAAGACGAGATAGGCAAACGCCTGGCAGGGGCCGGTTACAAAATCGGCAGTCTGCAGGGCATAAAATTGTCGCCGTTAAAAAGCGGTGTGAACGAAGCGGTCGACAGAGGAGTTTCCGGACGGGTGAAAACCATCGTTTTTCTGGGCAGTGAACAAAACGTTATTTTGACAGGCAATGATGCGCGGCGTCTTTTTCAATTGAACAGTACCCTGTTTGATGTGGAGCTGTCTGAGCCCGGAAAGGACAATAAAGCTGCGCAAACACTGGTACCGGATAACAAGCAGACTACCGTTAATTTGACAAAGCCCGCCAAGGAAAGTCCGGCCCAGACACCGCGTGGGACCGAAAAAAAGAAAAAGCGAAAACGCCCCGCCACTACGGCGAACACGGAACAGGGACCGACGTTTGTAGCAGGATCAGCGATTTCCCCCGCTGCGGCGGCTAAGCGGGACAGCACTCAAAATCAAGCATCGTCCCTTACGCCGGGAGTTCATGTACTTAGCCAGGATTCGCCCAACGCCGTCATTATCTTTGCCGGGCACGGTTCCGGTCACGGGCTGGGCTTATCCCAATGGGGGGCGAAGGCAATGGCTGAGCAGGGGCCCAAGGATGATCATACATATTACCAGCAAATATTGAAACACTACTACCAGGGGGTCGACATAACCAAATGGTATTAATGCAGATGAAGGAGACGCACCATGCTGCTCACTGATTTCGACTATTATCTGCCGGAGGAATTGATCGCCCAGCATCCCTTGGAACCGCGGGATGCCTCCCGGCTGTTGGTTATAAAAGGTGCGGAAAACCCGTATATTCACGACCTGTTTTCTAACTTGCCGGCGTATTTAAAACCAGGGGACACCCTGGTTTTTAACGATACAAAGGTAATTCCCGCCCGTCTGCTGGGCATAAAGCCGGATACCGGCGCCAAAGCGGAGGTTTTTTTACTCAGCCGTCTGACCGAAGACACCTGGGAGGTGCTGGTGCGGCCCGGCAAAAAACTGCGGCCCGGGGCCGTGGTTGTCTTTGGCGACGGACAATTGAGCGGTGAAATCATGGAGACAACGGAGTCGGGCGGCCGGATTGTCAAATTCAGCTATGAAGGGCTGTTTGAACAGGTATTGGACCAACTGGGGACCATGCCGCTGCCGCCCTATATAAAAGCCCCCTTGGCAAACCGTGAGCGATATCAAACGGTCTATGCCCGGGCGGAAGGCTCGGTGGCGGCGCCGACGGCAGGCTTGCATTTCACGCCGGAGCTCCTGGCGGACCTGAAGGCCAGAGGGATTGCCTTTGCTTACGTGACCCTCCACGTAGGCTTGGGTACCTTCCGTCCCGTGGCGGTGGAGAATATTGCCGAGCACCGGATGCACAGGGAATATTTTGAGCTTAACCGGGCAACTGCGGAGCTCATTAATCAGACCAGGGAACAGGGCGGGCGCGTTATTTCCGTTGGGACCACCAGCACCAGAGTATTGGAGACAATCGCCGATACAAGGGGGAGAGTCGTGCCTTTCCGCGGCTGGACCGATATCTTTATTTACCCCGGCTATACTTTTAAGGTCATTGACGGTTTGATCACAAACTTTCATTTACCCCAGTCAACATTACTTATGTTGGTTAGCGCCCTGGCCGGGAGGGAAAGAATACTCAAGGCTTATCAGACCGCGGTGGCGGAAAAATACCGCTTTTTCAGTTTCGGTGATGCGATGCTGATATTGCCCTAATATGTAAGATAAGGAAACCCCTTTGCAGGATTATTTAATTGGAGGATATTTATGGCTGCAGTTACCTTTGAGTTGCTAAAACAGTGTCCGCAGACCGGCGCCCGGGCCGGTTTGCTCCATACGCCCCACGGGGTTTTTAAAACACCCATGTTTATGCCTGTGGGTACCCAGGCGACCGTTAAAGCCATGTCCCCGGCGGAGTTGCACTCCATCGGCGCCGAAATTATTCTGAGCAATACTTATCATCTTTTTTTGCGGCCAGGGCATAAGCTGGTGCAGGAAGCGGGCGGGCTGCATGGCTTTATGAACTGGGAGCGCGGTATTTTAACCGATAGCGGTGGTTTTCAGGTGTTCAGCCTGACGGACTTACGAAAAATTAATGAGGACGGCGTGAATTTTCGCTCCCATATTGACGGTTCAGAACAGTTCCTGGGACCGGAACGGGCGACGGAAGTACAAATGGCGTTGGGGGCGGATATCATCATGGCTTTTGATGAATGCATTCCTTATCCCGCGGAATATGACTATGCGAAAAATTCCATGCTGCGCACCACGCGTTGGGCCCGGCGCTGCCTGGATACGCATACGCGCAAGGATCAAGCGTTATTCGGCATCGTACAGGGGGGCATGTATAAGGATTTACGGGCGCAAAGCGCCCGGGATCTCGTGGAAATGGATTTTCCCGGCTATGCCATCGGCGGGTTGAGTGTCGGTGAACCAAAGGATATAATGTATGATTTGCTCGACTACACCGCACCTTTGCTGCCGGAAACAAAACCCCGTTACCTCATGGGCGTGGGTTCCCCGGACTGTTTGGTGGAGGGCGTGCTGCGCGGCATTGACATGTTTGACTGTGTTTTGCCCACCCGTATCGCCCGGAACGGGACGATAATGACCCGCCGGGGGAAGGTGGTTGTGCGTAATGCGGAATACGCCCGGGACTTTACGCCCCTTGACCCGGCATGTGATTGTTACGCCTGTAAAAACTTTACGCGGGCCTATGTGCGTCATTTATTTAAAGCGGAAGAAATCCTGGGGTTACGCCTGACAACCATGCACAACCTGCATTTTCTGATTAAGCTAATGGGAGAAATGCGGGAGGCCATCCTTCAGGACGCCCTGCCTGAATTTTACAGGGAATTTTGGCAAAGGTACAGAATCTAGTAAATACAGGATTTTTCAGCAAGGCTGTGGAATATATTTGTGAAACATAATGAATGGAGGGGGCAAAAAGATGAGTCCGGAAACAATGAGTTATTTAGTACAATTTGGTCCGCTGGCGGCCATGATGCTGCTGCTTTATTTTCTCTTTATTCGTCCGCAAAAGAAAGAACAGGAAAGACGTCAAGCTATGCTGTCCGCTTTGCAGAAGGGGGATCGGGTAATCACCCTAGGCGGGATGTATGGCACAATTGCCGATATTAGTGAAAAAAGTATTGTGCTCAAAGTTGCCGACAAAATTGAAATTAAATTTGCCAAGTCGGCGGTTCAGGGACTGCAAAACGGGGATCATTAATATGAAGCGGGAACTGCGCGCCCAACTGCTGCAGCAGCGTAACGCCCTGCCCGCCGCTGTCAGGCGGCAGGCAGGCGAAAGCATTCAGCACACGCTGCTTGGGCTGCCGGTTTTCCAAAGCGCTGCCGTATTGATGGTTTATGTGGGGATGGAAAGTGAAATATGCCTTGACGACCTTAGCCGACAGCTACTCAGACTGGAAAAACGGGTGCTGATCCCCTATCTGCATGCACAGCCCGGTAAAATGGACGCTTCCGAGATTTTTGACTGGGAGCGGGAATTAACGCAGGGTAAGTTCAACACAAGGGTGCAAAAACCGGAATTTTACCGTCCCTGTGATCCCCGGGACATTGAGGTAATCATCCTTCCCGCGGTGGCCTTTGACAAACAAGGTAACCGGCTGGGCTACGGCGGCGGTTACTATGACCGCTATCTAAAAAGACTGTCGCCGAAAACGGTGCTGATCGGCGTCAATTATGCAACCCAGATAGTCGATAAGTTGCCCGCTTATCCCCATGATATGCCAGTGGATCTAATTGTACATGAACAAGGCGTAATAAAAACCGAAAAAGGGAAGGGGCGAAGCTGGTAGCGACCCTCCCTTTTTCGGTTTATAGGCGGCTTGCGGGATGTCAGTAAAATTTAATCATCCAACAGGCCGGCAAGCAGTTCGGCGTTCATGTTAAAACAATGTTCAGCCGCGGGAAAAGCGCCCTGCCTGACCTCCTGTTGATATTGCCGGCAGGCTTCGACGATGTTGGCGGACAGTTGGGCGTATTGTTTAACAAATTTAGGGACAAAACGGGGAAATAAGCCGATCAAATCATGCAGGACAAGCACCTGCCCGTCACACTCTGGGCCGGCGCCAATGCCGATGGTGGGGATGGACAGTCCTGCGGTTATGTACGCGGCCAGTTGCTGAGGCATGGCTTCCAGTGTAATGGCAAAGGCGCCCGCTCTTTCGATCGCCCGGGCGTCACGCAGCAAACTTTCCGCTGCGGCACGATCGCGGCCCTGCACCTTAAAACCGCCCAGCTGGGTTGCTGTCTGGGGAGTAAGGCCGATATGACCCATAACCGGAATGCCCGCCCGGACGATGGCCGCCGCCGTAGCGGCGATCGTTTCTCCCCCCTCGAGCTTTACGGCGTCGGCCCCGCCTTCCTGCATGAGTCGACCTGCATTGCGGATTGCCTCAGCTGTGCTGATATTGTAAGACATAAAGGGCATATCAACGACAAGAAAAGTTTGCGCGGCACCCCGGCGCACCGCTTTGGCATGATGCAGCATGTCTTCCATGGTAACGGGTACGGTACTGTCGTAGCCTAATACCACCATGCCCAGTGAATCGCCGATCAGGATCATGTCCATACCCGCTTGTTCGACAAGTCGGGCTGTCGGATAATCGTAGGCGGTCAACACGGTGATTTTTTCTTTTTGCTGCTTCATGTCTCTGAACTGGAGAAGGGTTTTTTTGGTTGGTTCCATTTTACGGTAACCTCCTTATAATTATAATTAAAGATATATTAATTCGGGATGCAGCCGATTATTCCTTGTGGACAAAATTAAATGTCCGTATTGCCGCAAGGGAAGAGGAGCTCCCGGATATACTATGTCGTGTAATTTATTCTAAGGAGGTATACCGGTGAAGGAAATCACCTTAAACGATATTAAACAAAATCATGAAGTGGACATCTATTTGCGCCGCAGTTTTGAATACCTGCGGCAATTGGGCTTCACGGAACATGGTTTACGGCATGCCGGGCTGATTGCGGAGCGCAGCGCCCGGGTGATGCGTGAACTGCAGTATACGGCCAGAGAGCAGGAACTGGCCGCCCTGGCCGGTTACATGCATGATATCGGGAATATGGTAAACCGTTTTAATCATGGACATGCCAGTGCCATGCTTGCGTATAACATATTACACGGCCTGGGAATGCCGCCGGAAGAACTGGCCGTGGTCATTGCCGCCATCGGCAATCATGAGGAGGAATACGGGCATTCGGTAAACCCCGTGGCGGCGGCCCTCATTTTGGCCGATAAGTCCGACGTGCACCGCAGCAGAGTATGCAATGAAAAAGAGGTGGCCACCTACGACATCCACGACCGGGTGAATTATGCCGCCGAGGAGTCTCATTTACATATTGATCTGCCCGGGCGGCTGATTACCCTGAAAGTAAAAATTGACCAAAGTATTTGTCCGATCATTGAATACTTTGAAATATTTCTCTATCGTATGCTGATGTGTCGGCGGGCGGCGGGCTTTTTGCGCTGCCAGTTCGAACTGTTCATCAACGAGGCAAATCTGATGTAAAAAGTGCTTCATAAATTATGCGCTGGACAACCCCCGGGGCAGCAATGGAAGCCAAGGAACCCTCGCTTTCCATTGATTGACACTAAATAACAGCGAGGGTATAATAAACGTTGTGGACAAAACGGAAGGTAAGGAGGAAGCGAAGTGAATATCGGTAATCTGATGAAGTTTTTAGGGCTAATCGTTATTTTAGCGCTTATCAGCGTTTTTTCTGTTAAGCCTCTTGAGTCCAACATCAGACAGGGCTTGGACTTGCAGGGGGGAACCCATGTGGTGCTGGAAGCAGTTGACACCCCTGAAGCAAAGGTGGACGAGGACGCCGTGCAGCGGGTTATGAAAATTGTTGAGCAGCGTGTAAATGAGTTGGGCCTGACGGAGCCCATAATTCAACGGGAGGGTGAACGCCGCATTATTGTGGAACTACCCGGCGTTGATACGGAAAAGGCCATCGAAATGTTAGGGAAGACGGCGATGCTGGAATTTGTCGACGAATTCGGCATGACCGTGCTGACCGGCAAGGATTTAAAAACCGCCCAGGCCCAAATGGGGCAAGGCAACCGGCCGGAAGTAACCATCGAGTTTACCGCCGAGGGAACAAAGGCCTTTGCCGATCTGACGGCGAAAAACGTTGGCCGGCGGATTGCCATCGAGCTTGACAAACAGGTCTTGACGGAACCCACCGTAAATGAACCCATTCCCGGGGGAAAAGCGGTCATTACCGGCAGTCAGACCATGGACGAGGCACAACGGCTGGCCATCCTCCTCCGCTCCGGTGCGTTGCCGGTCAAAGTGGATGTGATGGAGACGCGTACCGTGGGTCCCACCCTGGGGCAGGATTCAAAGGATAAAAGTATAAAGGCCTTTGCCATCGGCGTGGCGGCCATTGTCCTGTTTATGTTCCTTTATTACCGCTTGTCCGGGTTGGTTGCCAACCTGGCCCTGGTTGCCTATGTGCTTATACTGCTGGCGACCTTGGCGGCCTTGAATGCGACCCTCACATTGCCGGGTATTGCCGGGATTATCTTGTCCATGGGGATGGCCGTGGATGCCAATGTTTTGATTTTCGAACGCTTTAAAGAAGAATATCATAACGGCAAGTCCCTGCGGGCGGCGATGGAAGCCGGTTTTTCCCGCGCCTTTGCCACCATCCTGGACTCCCATGTAACTACCTTGATTGCGGCGGGCGTATTATTCTTTTTGGGGACAGCTTCCGTTAAGGGATTTGCCATAACCTTGGCGCTGGGTATTGTCATTGATCTGTTTACGGCGATCACGCTTACCCGCTACGCCTTACGGCTTCTCATTAACACTAATATAGTGAAAAACGCCAAATATTATGGCGCGTAAGGGGGCGCGAATATGAAATTTGACTTTGTGGGCAAACGTATATGGTGGTTTATTATTTCTGCGCTGGTCATCATTCCCGGTTTGATTTCCATGGCGGTGCAGGGCTTTAATCTGGGCATTGATTTTACAGGCGGTACGTTGCTTGATTTAAAATTCTCCCGGGCAGTTTCCGTTTCCGAAGTACGGGACGCTTTGCTTCCTTTTGGTTTGGAACACAGTACCATCCAAGCCTATTCCACAGGCAACATGCAGGAGGGATCTGCAGAAGCGGTACTGATACGCACTAAAGTGCTCACGGATGATGAGCGCCGCGCGGCGCTAACGGGCATCGCGGATCGGGTAGCGCCCTTTGAGATCCTGCGGGTGGAAAAAGTGGGGGCGGTGATTGGCGGCGAACTGGCGCAAAAGGCGCTCCTCGCCCTGTCGATTACGACCTTGGGTATCATTGCGTATGTAAGCTGGCGTTTTGAATATAAGTTTGCCGTGGCTGCGGTGATCGCCTTGTTCCATGATATTCTCATTGTGATGGGGGCTTTTTCCCTCATGCAAAAAGAGATCGACAGTACTTTCGTGGCCGCCATATTAACCGTCTTTGGTTATTCGATCAGTGACACAATTGTTATTTTTGACCGTATCCGGGAAAATCTGCGCACCTTTAGGAAAGGCGACGACATTGAGGCCATGGTAAACAAGAGCATCTGGCAGACCCTGGCGCGCTCTATTTACACGGTTTTAACGGTGCTCATGGCCACCCTTTCCCTCTACCTCTTTGGCGGGGAAACGACGAAAAATTTTGCCCTTGCCTTATTGATCGGCTTCATCAGCGGCGCTTATTCGTCCATCTTCAATGCCAGTCAGATCTGGGTGGTATGGAGAGAAATAGAACAACGGAAGCGCGCGACCGCTTAGGAGCATTATTCCCGGAGAAACGGCATATTTCCCCTAATTTAGACCCGGGAAGCCGGTAAACGCTGAATTTCCGTCGCTGTCTGAAAGACCATGTAAAACGGCGACGAATTGAAGTGGATAAGCAGTGGATAACTCTGTGGATAAAGTGGATAAGTCGAACGGATGTTTCCGGAAAAATATGGCGGTATACAGGAAAAAGGCTGCGGGCAGGCAGCCTTTTTCCTGCTTTAAAGCAGTGTTTTCTGCAGAATTCGTATTGTACCGGCTTGCATTGTCTTTTCCTTTGGACGGTGCAAGCCTTGTTGTTGTCCTGGAGCGGGCTTGTGAACATTTGGGTTTACCTTGCTTTTCCTGCACCTTTCGGCCTTAGTTACCGTAATATAGTAGGGAGATGGGACCGGCAAAGGAGTGAAAAGTTTGGTTGATGTCAGTAAGTATGTTGGTGTGCCATATAAGCATAATGGACGATCTATCCAGGAGGGACTCGACTGCTGGGGCTTAGTGATGTGTGTGTTCGCGGAATTGGGTGTCACCCTGCCGGGAAACGACGGCATAAATATTCCTCCGGAACATTGGTTTAGAAAAGACGCCGACCGATATTGGCGTTTTTTGCAAACGATCGGCAAACCTCTCGACATTTCGGAGGTCAAGCGTTATGATATTGTTTATTTTGCCATGATCGGGAATTCGATTGTTTCGCATGCGGGAGTGATGTTGGATGACAAAATGTTTATCCATACCCTGCAAAAACGAAATTGTTTTATCAGCAAATTGGATCGTTATTGGTTAAAAAAGATACGGGGCGCGCGCAGGTTACCGGAGGTAGCTCATTTGCAGCCGGACTGCTGATATTAAAAGATAAATGGGCCACCTAAGCGGCCCATCTGAAAAAGAGGAGGAAGGGGGGAAGGGAACTGCCCCTCAATACAGCATATGTTTTATGTAAATAATATGCTACAATCATTTAGCAAAACTCCCAATTAATCTGCACAGCTCCGCCCGACAGAAAAATACATTTTTAAAAGCATATTTTGGCTGCCGTCTACGTATTTGTACACTGAGGGTGGTGGAGAAGTGTGAAGTATATTACATTAATTTTGGCAAAACAGAAGCTGTTGTACACAGGCTTCGGTTTGTTGGCTTTCGTACTGTTGGTGGGTTTCTTTGCATTCCTCGATTATCGTGATGACCAGGAACTGGCGCAGCAAAGCGGCGGACCTGCAGATCCGCCGCCGGGAGTGATTGATTTAGTTATTGACGTACAAAAACGTGCCCTCGTTGTACTAAATGACGGCGTTCCCTATAAAGAATACCGGGTGGCGGTGGGGAAATCCTCCACCCCGACGCCCATTGGCGAATGGAAGGTGGTCTGGAAGGATTATAACTGGGGAACCGGCTTCGGCTCGCGTTGGATGGGCCTGAATGTGCCCTGGGGAATTTATGGGATTCATGGGACGGATAAACCCTGGTCTGTCGGACGTTATGCCAGCCACGGGTGCATTAGAATGCATAATAAGAGCGTGGAAGAGTTATTTGAATGGGTGCCGATAGGCACTACCGTGCAAATTGTCGGTCCGCCGGTTAAAATAAAGCGTAATTTGCGGCTGAAAATGTCCGGCCCGGATGTAGTGGTGGTGCAAAAGAAATTACGGGAAATGGGCCTCTATAACGGAAGAACCGACGGGATTTGCGGGCCGTCCACCATTGAGGCCGTTAAAATGCTCCAGGCGAAAAACGGGCTTGCAGTCACAGGTGTAATAGATAAAGAAACACGTAAATTCCTGGATTTTGGCGAGTAACCTCATGCACGTTCAGTCCCTGAACAGGGAATCCCAAGAGGAGTAAAGAACCATCAGCATAATCGTAATAAATAAAAGTATGTCACCTACATAGTTTTTCATATAC
>DHRA01000072.1:64766-67337 GCA_002411145.1 Firmicutes bacterium UBA5324
GATGAGGGAAGGAACAAACACGACTAAAGTTTACACATGACTTTTCCGCAACAGGGGTCCGCCGTGGAAGCTACTCTGCCGCAAGTTTTGCATTGAAAATCACCGGCGATCATTGGTTTTCCGCAACAGTTGGCACTGACACTGGAAGTCCGGCCACAATCAGGGCATGCAAATTTGGCCAAAATATCACCTCCTGGTGCTATTTTGCCCAGAGTAAGTTGGTAATATCATGGGGCGCGAAATGAAAATTAAGTCATAAGCAGGCAGCAAAGCTAAAGAAAACGGGAAAGCCTTGCCGGCCGCATTTTTAAAAATCGCCGGGCACATAATATGAGGCAGGGGATAATATTTACGCAGGGAAAATAATAAACCGTGAGAGTTTACAGAGCACTAGGCAAATTGTTAACTTTATGGTAAAATACTGGATATGCAAAGGGGGACTTGTATGTTGGGCAGTATTCTGGTACTTCACGGTCCTAACCTGAATATGCTGGGCAAACGTGAACCTGGTGTTTACGGTACGCAAACATTGGCTGAAATAAATGAACGGCTTACGGCAAGGGCCAGGCAAGCAGGGGTATCAATCAAGTGTATGCAATCGAATTATGAAGGCGCGTTAATTGACGAAATTCATCAAGCACCCGGCCGACATGATCTGATCATCTTTAACCCTGGAGCCTTTACGCATTACAGTATCGCTTTGCGGGATGCCGTTGCCGCCGTTTCCCTGCCGGTTATCGAGGTGCATCTCAGCAATATTCACAGCCGTGAAGAGTTTCGCCACCGTTCGGTGATCGCCCCCGTATGTTTGGGCCAAATAAGCGGCTTTGGCGCGGGCAGTTATTATCTGGCCTTGTCCGCGGCCCTTGAATTGTTGACTGAGCGGGGGAGGTTGGAAAATGCAGCGCCGGCTGAATAAGTTGCGCAGTTTCCTGGCGGAACAGCAGCTCGATGCCCTGCTGGTATCCAAACCGGAAAACCGTTTGTATTTAAGCGGCTTCACCGGTTCTGCGGGCTTATTGTATATTACCGGGGAACAGGCCATCCTGATCACCGATTCACGCTATGTTGAACAGGCAGGCAAACAGGCGGACCATTACGAAATAGTGCAGCAGGGCACGTCCTTTGAGGAGACGTTAAAGGGCATCATTGTTAAAACCGGCAGCAAACATATTGGTTTTGAAAGCAATCACCTAACCGTTCAGCAATATAAAAAAATCGCCGAACCGGCAACTGATATTGAATGGCAAGGACAATCCCTCGATGGTCTGCGCCGGATAAAGGATGAAAACGAGCTGGTTGTGTTGCGCAAGGCGGCATCTATCGCCGACGCTGCATTTCAACACATTCTGTCTGTTATAAAATCGGGTGTGTCAGAAAAAGACATCGCCTTAGAGCTTGATTTCTTCATGAGACGTTCCGGGGCGGAAAAAAGCGCCTTTGATTTTATCGTTGCCTCCGGAACGCGTTCTTCTTTACCCCATGGTGTGGCTACCGGCAAACTCCTCCGGCGGGGGGAGATGGTGACCTTGGATTATGGCTGCGTATTTGAAAATTATTGTTCCGATATTACGCGTACCCTTGCCGTAGGCACGGTGGACCCCCAATTGACACATATTTATGGCGTGGTGCAGCAGGCGCAGCAGGTTGCCCTGCAGGCTCTCCGCCCGGGAGTGGAAGCCTCCGCGGTGGATAAGATAGCCCGGGATATCATTGTGTCCCACGGCTACGGACAATACTTCGGCCATGGCTTGGGTCACGGCGTGGGTTTGGCGGTGCATGAGGAACCACGGTTAGCACCGGTTGATCACACAATTTTAGAGCCGGGGATGGTTGTTACCGTCGAACCGGGAATTTACCTGCCCGGGTTTGGCGGAGTGCGCATTGAGGATACGGTTTTAATTACTGCCGGCGGCTGTGAACGCCTGACTGTCAGTAGTAAGGACTTCATAAAAATATAATTAAGACATAAAAAGGAGGCCCTCCCATGATTTCCGTAAATGATTTTCGTACAGGTATCACTATTGAGTTGGATGGAGCAGTATTTGCCGTAGTAGACTTTCAGCATGTAAAACCGGGTAAAGGCGCGGCTTTTGTCCGGGCAAAAATTAAAAATGTCAAAACCGGTGCAGTTTTGGAACGTACCTTCAATGCGGGTGAAAAAGTACCCCGTGCCCGGGTGGAAAGCCGTCAAATGCAATACTTATATGAAAACGACGGCATGTATACCTTTATGGATAATGAAAACTATGAGCAAGTGGAGCTTTCCAGTGCGCAATTGGGCGACGCCCTGAAGTTCCTCAAGGAAAACATGACCATTAGCATTCAGTTCTATCAAGGCGCCATAATGGGTGTTGAGCTGCCTTACTCCGTAGAACTGAAGGTAATTGAGACGGAACCGGGTATTAAGGGTGATACTGCTTCCGGCGGTACAAAACCTGCAAAACTGGAAACCGGCCATGTTGTGAGAGTGCCCTTCTTTATTAACGAGGGTGATATTCTGCGTGTGGATACACGTACCGGCGATTATATCGAGCGGGCATAACTTAAATAATAGAGCAACAGGCCGGC
>DHRA01000072.1:67441-82231 GCA_002411145.1 Firmicutes bacterium UBA5324
GCCGGCCTGTTGCTCTATTATTTTGCTTCAGCTGACTTCTGCGCAAAAGCCTTTAAACAGATTTTTCGCGTCTGCATGAAAATAAGTGCTCCGGGGATACTACAGTTGATACTTAGCCGATAAGGGGGTTTTCATGTGAATATTAAAGAAAAAGTAGCTTATGTACAGGGGCTTACCAATGGGATGGATATCAATGGGGAGACGCGTGAAGGAAGATTAATGCTAAATGTCGTTGACTTGCTGGATGATATGGCTGACGTAATCGAAAGTGTCCGCTCACAACACGATGATCTGGAAGTATACGTAGAAAGCATCGACGAGGATTTGACGCAGCTGGAAGATGACTTCTATGACATTGATACGGTGGAAATGGAGGATGATTTTGCCGATGAAGACGAAGAAGGCATCGATTTTGTCGAAGTAGAATGTCCGTCCTGTCATGAAGCCGTACATTTTGAAGAGAACCTGCTGCATGATGACGGGGAAGTGGAAATTACCTGTCCCAATTGCGGCGGCACCGTCTATGATTCAGAGCTTGAAATGACAGAACCGGCGCACATAGCGGGGACCCGTCATCCGGGGCTGTAATAAAGGGGATGGGTAAAAACGGGGATGGAGCGAAAATTAAAACGGACTTTCCGGATACACAACCGGAAAGTCCGTTTTAATTTGTCCGCAAAATTAGGAGACAATCCCGGCATAAAAAATCCTGCGACTAAATATGTATATAGCGAAAGGAGGGAGTGGACAATGCTGCCGGAGCGAAGCACAAATAGGATACTGGAAAATGAAATATTGCCTTATCTGCCCCGCACCCTGTCGCTGCTGATCAGTTCAATCCCGCGGATTCAGCTTGCGGCATTGACCGAAATAAGGCTGCGCAAGGGAAAGCCTTTAATTTTACATTTGGGTTTAAGAGAACAATTCGTCGACGCAGACGGACGGCTGACGAAAAATCCGGAAAGGGCATATGTTGTCAGTGCGGCAGAAATAGCCGCTGCCCTGAATATTATGTCCCAGTCCTCTCTTTATGCTTTGGAGGAGGAATTGCGCAACGGGTATCTGACGCTGTGCGGCGGGCACCGGGTCGGCTTTGTCGGACAGGCGCTTGTTGAAGGAGGGAAGATCAGAAGTATTAAACACATTTCCGCCTTCAATGTCCGGATTGCGCGTGAAATACCCGGGGCGGCGGATGCGGTCATGCCTTATCTGATAAATATGCACAGAGCTTATAACACCCTCATTATTTCTCCGCCCCAATGCGGAAAAACAACGATGCTCAGGGATATTGCCCGGCAGTTGAGCAATGGCATTCCCGGCATGTTCAGCGGCATAAAAGTAGGCATTGTGGATGAGAGATCGGAAATAGCCGGTGCTTATGAGGGCGTACCGCAAAAAAATGTCGGCATGCGCACCGATGTGCTTGACGCGTGTCCGAAGGCGGAAGGGATGATTATGCTGATTCGCTCCATGTCGCCACAGGTGATCGTAGTGGACGAAATCGGAAAAATTGAGGATGTTCATGCGATCGAAGAAGCTGTACGGGCCGGTGTTAATTTATTGGTTTCCGTACATGGAACCGGCATAAGCCAGCTTAAGGAACGGCCCTCCCTGCATAAGTTATTCCGCGAGCGGCTTTTTGAACGGTATATTGTCCTGGGATGCTCACGGGGAGTAGGAACAATAGAAGAAATATACGACGAGCAGTTCACCGAATTACTGCATAAACCGCCTGGGGACCGGAAGGAGATTAAATCATGTGGATAAAAATGCTGGGCGCAACTTTGGTTATCGCGGCCACAAGCTGGGCCGGTTTTGAGGCTGCGCAGCGTTTTCAGCAACGCCCCCGTCAATTAAGAGAACTGCAATCTTGCCTGCAAATGCTGGAGACGGAAATCAATTATGGACTGACGCCGTTGCCAACGGCTTTAGAAAAGCTTGCGGAAGGCAGAGAAGGGCCGATCGGCGATTTCTGTTGTGCGGTGAAAAACGAACTTTTTGCGCATCAGGGCATGACCATGCGGGCCGCCTGGAATATAAGTCTGGATTTATTAGGGAAGCATTGTGCCTTAACGGAGTGCGACCAAAATATTTTACGCAATTTTGGTGCTACCCTGGGAATGTCCGACCGACATGATCAAATCAAGCATTTGAAGCTTGCCATGTCCCAACTGGCGGCGGCGGAAACCAGCGCCTGGGAGGAAAAGCTAAAGAATGAGCGCATGTTCCGGGCTTTGGGAATATTGGGCGGGCTGGCGGTAGTAATCTTGTTTTATTAGTTGTACCCGTCAGTTTGCGGGGACTGGTTTGCACAAATCACGCTTCGCGTGCAAGGGAGGGGACTCCGGTGAGTGTTGATTTAATTTTTAAGATTGCCGGCATTGGTATTCTGGTATCCGTTATACACACGGTATTAAAGCAAGCCGGTAAGGAGGAGCAGGGACAGCTGGTGGCCTTAGCGGGGGTAATTATCGTATTAATGATGGTCATCGGTCTGATCAATCAATTGTTTACGACCGTAAGAGACGTGTTCAGATTTTTCTGAGGAGCGTGCCGCCCATGGAAATCATGCAGATTATCGGGCTGGGAATAGTTGTTACCATCCTAATTCTTGTCATCCGGCAGCAACGGCCGGAATTTGCTCTCCTTTTGAGTCTGGGATTAAGCGTAATGATTTTTCTGCTGGTTGCCGGAAAGATATCATTGATTTTGGACTTATTTAACGATCTTGCCAACCGGGCAAATGTCAATCAGTTGTATTTAAACACGGTGTTAAAAATCATCGGCATCGCGTATATATCCGAGTTTGGCGCCCAAATTTGCCGGGACGCGGGCGAGAGTGCCGTAGCCGGCAAAATTGAATTGGCCGGCAAAATTCTCATCTTAGTGCTGGCGGTGCCCATCATCGCGGTCGTGCTGGATACAATAGCCAAATTACTGCCATAGGGTGATTATATTATGAAGGGTAAAAGTCGGACTTGGTGTCTCATTATGTGTTTGCTGTGCTGGTGTTTCACAGGAACTGTCTGGGCGGGAGAAAAGGAGGATATCACGGAACAGCTTCTTGAACAGCTTGATGTTTCCCAGCTAAACAGTTACGTTGATAAATTAAACACCGAACTGGGACGGGAGGCGTTGCCAAAACTGAACGGTGAAACAATCAGCAAAATGCTCTTCAATGGATTGAATTTCAATATCGCTACCCTCATGAAAAATATGATGTACCTGTTTTTTCGTGAGGTGGCTTCGGATTTGCGGTTATTGGGGAAATTAATCTTTCTGGCCGTGCTTTGCGCTTTGTTGCAAAATCTGCAAAGTTCTTTTGAAAACAGTACCGTCGGTTCTGTGGCATATGGGGTTTGTTTCTTATTTTTAGCGGTTATCGCCATGGAATCATTTCATATCGCCATGCAAGCGGGTAAAAGTGCCGTGGAAAATATGTCCGATTTTATGACTGCCTTATTGCCGCTCATGATCAGTCTGTTGGCGGGGGTTGGCGCCCTGACTTCCGCCGCGCTGTTTCAGCCGGTGCTGTTGTTCACGGTTAATTTCATCGGCATCGGGATCAAAAATGTGATTTTTCCCCTGCTGTATTTATCAGCTGTTTTGGATATTGTCGGCAGAATTGCGGAGCGTTACCGGGTTTCAAACCTGACCGGACTGTTGAAACAGATAAGTCTGTTTTCCTTAGGCTTAAGCCTTACTTTGTTTTTAGGCGTTATCGCCGTGCAAGGAGTTACCGGCGGCATGACGGACGGAATTTCGCTGAGGGTGGCTAAATTTGCCACCGGCACCTTTATTCCGGTTGTAGGAAAAATGTTTTCCGACGCCGTGGAATTGGTGATGGGCCTGTCCCTGCTCTTAAAGAATGTCATTGGCTTTTTCGGCGCCTTAATCATCATCGGTCTATGCGCCTATCCGGGAATCAAAATACTTTCGATGGTGTTTATCTTTAAAGTTGCCGGTGTACTTGTGCAGCCGGTGGGCGAAGAACGCATGGCCAAATGTCTTGATGAAATCGGGAATAATTTATTGCTTGTTTTCGCAGCGGTTATCACCGTGGCATTAATGTTTTTTTTAGCGGTCACCATTATGATCGGCGCAGGAAGTATGGCGGTCATGCTGCGTTAGGGGAGGGAGCGGGTTGGATGCTTTAAATGCCTGGGTTAAGCAAATTATTTTAATCGTTTTATTCGCCGCTTTTTTAGAATTGCTTATTCCCGGTAACAGCTACAAAAAAATTGTCAGATTAATTATGGGGCTGTTTATCTTATTGACTGTCATGCGGCCATTGCTGCATGTTCTTGAGCCGTGGGGCGACGATGGGGCGGTGAAGGAAGTGGCGGTGCTTAATGTCGATAATAAAGCGGCGATACTCAATCAAGCGGCAAAGATCCAAAACGAGCGTGAGCGCATCGCCTTTGCACAGTATCGCCGGGAACTGATCAAACAAATCAAGGTTTTAGTGGGCACGGTGGACGGCGTATCCGCAGTCACGGCGGAAATAGTTCTAAATGAAGGGAATGGTGAAAAAAGTGGGGGAACGTTAAAATCCGTAACAATCTATGTGAAGCCGGAACGGTCAGAGGAACAGGGAGCGCTGGTCGCACCGGTAAAGCCGGTGGATGTGCCCGGGGCGGTAAAAGGCAACGCGGTGCTGACTGAACAAAAGCAGGAACAGATAAAACGGGTGGTAGCCGAATTTTATCATCTGAAAACGGGACAGGTAATTGTTTATGAAGCCAAATAATCTGGCAAAGGAGGCTGTGCGTATGAATGGGCTGCAAAATATGACGGAGGTTTTGCGACGATGGTGGAAGCCGCAAAGTTCGATTGGTAAAGCCATTTCCTTACGGTCGGTTTTATTGGGGGCTTTGGGCATAGGCTTGTTGATCGTCGGAACATTCATTACGTCGCCAAAATCGACCCCGGAAAGTATCGCACCCCCGCCCAAAAACCAGAGTGTTGAGACCCTCAGCCGCAGTTACGAAGAAATATTGGAAGGTAAACTGGCCAACAAATTATCCCAGATCCGGGGGGCGGGCATGGTAATGGTGACTATTACTTTGGAAAGCGGGCCCCAGCAGGAATATGCAAAAAATATCACCCGCGAAAGCCGTGTCATTCAGGAAAAGGATACAACCGGCGGGACAAGGACAACTACCGAAACAAAGGAAAACGATCAGATCTTAGTCAGCCGGGAATCCGGCGCCGACCGACCCGTTATTGCCCGTGAAATAAAGCCGCAGATTAAAGGGGTGCTGGTGGTTGCCGAAGGGGCCGCGGACTCGCAAATTAAAGCTCAGCTGATGCGGGCGGTGGAATCCGGGTTAGGTGTTCCTCCTTATAAAATCACGGTACTTCCGCAAAAAAGGTAGGTGTTAGGTGATGGTAGTTATTAACTTGCGAAAAATAAAAAAACCCCTGGTGTTTATCACCGTTTTACTTGGTGTGGCTATTTTCTGGACATGGATATCATTTTCGCCGGCGGATTTACTCAGTGGCAGAGATTATAATAAAGCAAAATCAGTAACAAAATCTGTGGCGGTGACCCCCAATGAAGCCTATCCGGACAATCCGGTAACCGCCCCGGATTTCTATGCGGAATATCGTATGGAACGCGACCGTTTGCGCAGTGAACGCATCGACTTACTGCGGGAAGTGGCCAAAGCCGGCAAGGATGAAGATAATTCACGCCCAAAAGCCCAGGATACGATTATGAAGATTACCCTTGACCGGCAAAAAGAGCTGGAAATGGAGAATTTGATCAAAGCAAAGGGGTTTGCTGATGCGTTAGTATTTATCCGGGATAATTCGGTGAATGCGATAATCAAAACCAATACGCTTTCCAAGGAAGAAGTAATGCAAATTGCCGATATTATCGCCAAAAGTACGGGCGTGCGGCCGGAAGATATTACGATCAGTACCAAACAGTAAAAAAGATCAGAGGCCGCATGGGGCTAAGTTCCCAAAGTCGGCCTCTGATCCCTGATCGGCACTTATTTTTTGGTTAAACCATATCTGCGTGTAAACTTTTCTACGCGCCCCGCCGTGTCAACCATACGCTGGACACCGGTGTAAAAAGGGTGACAGTTTGAACAGACATCCACCTTCAGCTCTTTGCTGGTGGAGCCTGTGACAAAGGTGTTTCCACAGCCGCAGACAACTGTAGTTTGAAAATATTTTGGATGGATACCTTCCTTCAAGGGAATCACTCCTCCCGGTATTTTTTTCTAAACCAGAATATTCAATATATTAAGATAAATACCTGCCTGCGATCACGAAAATTATATTTAAAATTGACAGGATTTTAGTTCACGGGTATGGTATCATTAACGGGGCAGAATATTAAGGGCATTGACACACGAACATATGTTTGATAAGATGGACTTAGCATTAGGGGAGGGGTTGCGTTTTGGAGAAACAGCGAGCATTGGAAATGGCTTTGCGCCAGATTGAAAAAGATTTTGGCAAAGGTTCTATTATGCGCTTAGGTGAAGCTGCGGCAAAAATGAACATAGAAGTAATATCCACCGGCTGTCTGGCCCTGGATATGGCCCTGGGCATCGGCGGTGTTCCCCGGGGACGGGTTATGGAAATTTATGGTCCGGAGTCATCCGGTAAAACAACGGTGGCATTGCATATTGTGGCGGAAGCCCAAAAAAATAACGGCATAGCGGCCTTTATTGATGCGGAACATGCTCTCGATCCATACTATGCGAAAAAGATCGGTGTTGATATTGATAATTTGCTGATCTCTCAGCCCGACACCGGCGAACAGGCCTTGGAAATTGCCGAAGCCTTAGTACGCAGCGGCGCCATAGACGTTGTCGTTATCGACTCGGTGGCTGCGCTGGTACCCAAAAATGAACTGGAAGGTGAAATGGGTGACTCCCATGTGGGTTTGCAGGCCCGTTTAATGTCCCAGGCTCTGCGAAAGCTGACCGGTGTAATCAGTAAATCGAAAACAATTGCTATTTTTATTAATCAGCTGCGTGAGAAAGTCGGTATTACATACGGATCGCCGGAAGTGACAACGGGCGGCCGGGCTTTGAAATTTTACGCGTCCTTAAGACTCGACGTGCGGAAAATTGAAAACATAAAGCAAGGAACCGATATGATAGGTGTGCGCACCCGGGTAAAGGTGGTTAAAAACAAAGTTGCCCCTCCTTTTAAACAAGCTGAGTTTGATATTATGTACGGTCTTGGTATCTCCCGGGAAGGCAGTATCATTGACATAGGCGCGGCGATGGATATTATCACAAAAAGCGGCGCATGGTACTCCTATGGTGAACATCGCCTGGGCCAGGGACGGGAAAATGTGAAAGACTTTTTAAAAGAAAATCCGGCTATTGCACAGGAAATTGAGAAAAAAATCCGTGACTCCCTCACCGACGGCAGACTGCCCGTCAATGTGGACGAAGGGGCTTCAGCCCTTGAAGATTAGTAATTATACGTGAGGATAATAGGCTAAACTTGACATCGTTTGCGAAAAGTTTTAAAATCAAAGTAGCCAAATGTGTAACAAGCTTCTATTAAGAATAACTTATGCTCTGTTGGAAATCCGCAAGGTATAAGGAGGTCTTTTTTAAAGCCGAGTACTCATACTCGGCTTTATCTGTAGAAAAAATTGCATAGGGAGGAGGTGGAGGAAATAATATCGTTCATTATCATAGCTGTTGTGATAGGGCTTCTGGGACTTGGTGGCGGTTACTTTTTTCGTAAAATGATTGCGGAAGCAAAGATAGTGTCGGCTGAAGAAGCGGCGCGCAAAATCGTAGAAGACGCAAAACGGGAAAGTGAAGCGAAAAAGAAAGAGGCTTTACTGGAAGCCAAAGAAGAAATTCATAAACTACGCAACGAGCTGGAACGTGAAAATAAGGAACGGAGAATAGAACTTCAGCGCTTAGAGCGTCGTTTAGTCCAAAAAGAAGAGAATTTGGACAGAAAATTAGATGCTTTGGAAAAACGTGATGACGGCTTAAATCGCCGCGAAGCAGAATTGGAAAAAAGTCAGGAAAAAATAACGGAATTATATGCAAAGCAATTGGCAGAATTAGAAAGGTTATCCGGCTTGACTTCCGAAGAAGCGCGCAACCTGCTCCTGGCCAATATAGAAGATGAAATTAAACACGAATCTGCCATGATGATAAAAGAAATAGAGACCCAGGCCAAAGAGGAAGCAGATAAGCGGGCCCGTGAAGTTATATCCTTGGCGATTCAAAGATGTGCCGCTGATCATGTTGCAGAGACAACCGTATCAGTCGTTACACTGCCTAGCGATGAAATGAAAGGCCGTATAATAGGCCGTGAGGGCCGCAATATTCGTACTCTTGAGACCTTAACCGGCATCGATTTAATCATTGACGATACGCCTGAAGCTGTTATATTATCCGGGTTTGATCCTGTGAGGAGAGAGGTTGCCAGACTTACCCTGGAGAAACTTATTCAAGATGGACGTATTCATCCTGCGCGTATTGAGGAAATGGTTGAAAAAGCGCAAAAGGAAGTGGATGCGCGCATTAAAGAAGCAGGTGAACAGGCTACCTTTGAAACCGGCGTGCACGGTTTGCATCCCGAACTGGTTAAACTTCTGGGACGTCTCAAGTATCGTACGAGTTATGGACAGAATGTTCTTAAACACTCAACGGAAGTTGCTCATTTGGCTGGAATGATGGCCGCAGAATTGGGTGCGGATGTAAAATTAGCAAAAAGAGCCGGATTGCTCCATGATATCGGGAAGGCGGTGGACCATGAAGTTGAGGGACCACACGTAACCATTGGCGCTGATTTGGCTAAGAAATATCGCGAATCCCCAGAGGTTGTCCATGCGATTGCCGCCCATCACGGTGACGAAGAACCAAAAACCATTGAGGCAGTATTGGTGCAAGCCGCTGATGCAGTCTCCGCAGCACGACCTGGTGCCCGGAGGGAAACCCTGGAAAGCTATCTGAAACGCTTAACACGTTTGGAGGAAATTGCTACTTCTTTCGACGGCGTGGAAAAATGTTTTGCGATTCAAGCGGGCAGAGAGATTCGTGTTATGGTTAGACCGGAGAAAGTGGATGATTTGTCGTCGGTACGTTTGGCGAGGGATATCGTTAAGCGTATAGAAAATGAGCTGGATTATCCCGGTCAGATTAAAGTGACGGCTATTCGCGAGACCCGGGCTGTGGATTATGCAAAATAAAGACGAAAGTAAAACGACCTAGCTTATAGGTCGTTTTTAATTTCTGCCGAAGGGACGCGGGGTTTGCAGGCCATCCTGTTCGCTGCAGGCCTTGCGAGCCAATTATTTACATTAAGATATTCCCTTTGCTGAGCAGGATTTATGTGAAATCGCGTGGAAGTACATGCTAAGATATAGGTTACTAAGGCGGTGAGATCATGCCAAAATATCGGCAAGACGACGGGGAACTTTGTGAGAGTGTCGGTTTGTTGATTTCCATTCTGGTTCGTTATCCGGAAATCGGCACCGTGAAATTTAATCCGGGTAGTCAGACGCTGAGATTAAGTTTCTTATTGTCACGTTTAATTGACGAAAGCGAATATGAGGTTTTTGCGGAAAAAATAAGGACAAGTCTGGAAACCTACAATGTGCTGGAAGGTCACGACCAGGTGATTATTGAAACGGCTTTACGCTCCTTTGATAATATAAGTGTTATTGAAGTGGACAGGGATGTACATACGCTCTCCAAAACAGAGATTGGACTTATTATTACCCTCATGAAGGAGTTTTATGCGGGAGGGATGATTGTGGACAGGAATGATAATCTTCTGGAAGAAGATTTGTTGGTCCAGGAAGAATTAATTGATAATATGTTGGATCAACTTAAAGTAGCCCGTTATGAAAAAAACCTTATCGGTATCCGTGAAGATGGGCGGGTAATGGTTTTTAATAAATAATAATAAAAACATAAAACAAGCCATCAAAGGCCTTGTTTTATTTCGGGACATAGGATATAATTTTTCCATGTACTGGAAAAATGGAAATAATAAGAAAATTTTTAAAATGTAAAAGAGGATTTTCTAGTTTTAGCTAGAAAATTATGAAAGTAAGCTTTTTCCGTTTTCACCTTACTAAAGGAGGGTCCAGATCGACATGGACGTATTGAAGGTATCAGCAAAATCCAATCCTAACTCTGTGGCAGGGGCTTTGGCCGGAGTTCTACGTGAAAGAGGTGGAGCTGAAATTCAAGCAATAGGGGCCGGTGCTCTCAACCAGGCAGTGAAGGCAGTAGCCATTGCAAGAGGTTTTGTAGCACCAAGCGGAGTGGACCTTATCTGCATCCCTGCGTTTACCGACATTCAGATCGATGGTGAAGAAAGAACGGCAATCAAGTTGATTGTCGAACCCCGCTAAACTAACGAAAAAACCTGTTTAGTTCCTTATTTTATGAGGGAAACAGGTTTTTTTCTTTTTTCCGCGGAATACTATTAGATAAATGGAGACTTGATTCAGGTGGGGTTTTAACCCCAGCTGAATCCTAGTCGGAATTATCCAGGGGCTTAGTCGCTCTTACTCCCGCCTGAAGAGGCGGGAGTCTTAGAGCGAGTTAGCCATCGGATAAATACAATGATGGTAGGTGGATTCCTTGCATATTCAGGTATTAGCACAATCAATAACTGAGGTCGTCAGCGATATAGCCATTATACCCGTTTTTGAGAATGAAGGGGCCGAACTTGGCAGCAACGCGGCAGTATTCGATAAAACCATGGACAACAAAATCCTTTCTTTAATCCAGGATGGCGAAATACAGGGCAAGTTCGCGCAGACAACCGTGATCCACAACTTTGAACGGGCAAACGTAAAAAAAACTTTGCTTGTCGGTGCGGGAAAAAGAAATGAATTAACCGGTAGTAAAATCAGGCAGTTGGCGGCTGTGGCGCTGCAAAACTGCCGTAAATGCAGGGCGCAGAAGGTTGCTGTAGCGATTGAGGACTTTGCCGCTCCTCCGCAGCTGGAGCAGGCGAAGGCGGCGCAAGCATGGGTTGAAGGAGCGATCTTGGGCTCCTACACCTTTGAAGACTATAAATCAACGGTGGATGATCAAGCAGTAACCCCGGAAGAAATGGTTATCCTGGCACCGGTTGCAGCAGGTGAATCCCTTAGAAAAAGTGTGCTTTGGGCCCAGAAATATGCGGAAGCGACTAATTTCGCCCGTGATCTGGTGAACCAGCCCGGTAATGCCATGACCCCCGGTATCATGGCTGATCGTGCGATGCGGGTTGCAGAACGTAACGGCTTACAGGTCCACCTTTTGGAAAGGGAGGATATGGAACGGGAAGGCATGGGCGCTTTGTTGGCTGTCGCCCAAGGCAGCACTCAACCGCCAAAACTTATCGTCCTGAAATATGTCGGTGATCCCCGGGCTGAGACAATCGCCTTTATTGGCAAGGGGGTAACCTTTGATAGCGGCGGCATCTCCATAAAACCCACGGAAGGCATGGGAGAAATGAAAACCGATATGGCCGGCGGAGCGGCGGTAATCGGCGCCCTGAAGGCCATCAGCGAACTGAAACCCAAGGTCAATGTTCTGGGGATAATCCCGGCGACCGAGAACATGCCCGCGGGTAATGCGCTCAAACCGGGGGACATTGTGCGTTCCCTGTCGGGGAAAACGATAGAAATCATTACCACCGACGCCGAAGGCCGCCTGATATTGGCCGATGCCATCATTTACGCCAAACAGCTAGGCGCCGGGAAACTGATTGATGTGGCTACATTGACCGGTGCCTGTGTTATTGCGCTGGGCACGGTGGCATCCGGTGTCGTAACCAACAACCAGTCCTGGTGCCAGGCTGTGCTTGCAGCTGCGGACCAAGCGGACGAAAGAATGTGGCAATTACCTAACTTCCCCGAATATAAGGAACAAATTAAAGGCGTACTCGCCGATTTGAAAAATTCCGGCGGCAAGCATGCGGGCTCAATTACCGCTGGCCTTTTCCTTAGTGAATTCGCGGCAGACACTCCCTGGGTACACATCGATATCGCCGGTACGGCCTCGACGGAAAAACCGCACGGCTGCCCTGTTAAGGGAGCAACCGGCGTCGCCGTGCGCACGCTGATCCAAGTCGCTTTAAATGCGGAGTGAGCGAAATGGGATTAGCCGATTTGCACATTCATACCACGGCCTCTGACGGCCGGTGGACTACCGGGCAAATAATAAGACGTGCCCAGGAACAACATATGTCCGCCATCGCCATTACCGATCATGATACGGTTGCCGCTCTGCAAGAACTTCCGGCATTGGGGGCTTGTTCACCGGAAGTCATTCCCGGCATTGAATTCAATACCAGTCAGGCTGGCTTGGAGATTCATATTTTGGGCTACTTTATCGATATTGGGGATCACGGATTGCAAAAAACGCTGGCCGCATTAAGGGCTGCGCGGGAAAATCGTGTAAAAGAAATGACCAAAAAGCTTTCCAAGCTAGGTTATGCCTTGGAGTTGTCCGATATAAAAAACCTGGCCGGTACCAGCAAGGCGTTGGGACGGCCGCATGTTGCCGCGGCGTTAATTAAAAAAGGCTACTTTTCCGCCCTGTTTGAAACCGGCCTGCGGCAACTCCTCGCGAAAGGCGGGGCCGCTTATGTTCCCCATGAAAAACTATCCCCCGCCCAGGCCATTGAAACTGTGTTGGCCGCCGGCGGTATTCCTGTGGTGGCCCATCCCGGCCTCATCGGGGACGACACTTGCCTGCGTTCCCTCGTGCCGCAAGGTCTCATGGGTCTGGAAGCATATCACCCCAAACACGATAAAATGACGACAAATCACTACAGGCAGCTGGCTTGCAATTACGGTCTGATTGTCACAGGCGGATCTGATTTTCATGGTATTCCCGGACGATATCCCGAGGATCTTGGACAATTTGGTATTCCTTGCCGCTTTATTCAATACCTGAATGAACGACGCCGGTTACGAATATAATTTTACTGGGAGGGCGTGATTAGCGGCATAGGGGGCTGATACGATGTCTGAGGGTGAACTGGTTAACGTTTTGCGGGGCCGTATACAGGAGTTGGAAAACAAAGTAGACGCCTTGCGAATTAGTCGAAGAGTATTGATGAACTTAATTGATGCCTTGGAAAGGGAAAAAAAAGAACAGGTACAGAAACTGCAGAATATCAATGATAAACTCCAAAAGAATAACTGTAGATATGCAAAAGCGATCATGTGTCGGAATATGCGGATTAATGAATTGGAATCCCGGATCAATCTTATACACCGGGAAAGCTAGCCTTTCCCGCTCGCGCGGGGAGGGCGGCTTTAATTTAAGGAGAGACAAGCTTTTTCCGGGGACTACCGCGGGGACTTTCCTTTTTAGACATAAATCTTTATAATTAAGTTAGTTATGTTAGAGATGGGGAAGATTATGGAAGTATATGCTTTAGTGGGGCCCAGCGGTACAGGAAAAAGTCACCGTGCTTTACTGGTGGCCCATGATTATAATGTAGACATGATTATTGATGACGGCCTGCTGATTAAAGACAGTAAAATTCTCGCAGGAACCTCGGCAAAAAAGGAACCCAGTAAAATAATGGCGGTACGCAGAGCAATTTTCATGGACCCGCAGCATGCCAAAGAGGTTAAGGAGGCAATCCGGCAAGCCAAACCGGGGAAAATTTTAATTCTCGGAACCTCAGAGAACATGATTGAGAAAATTATTGAAGCGCTTCATTTACCGGCCATTCATAGAGTAATACGCATTGAAGAAATTGCTTCCAAAGCAGAAATAGAGAAGGCTAAAGAATTAAGAACAAAAGAAGGAAAACATGTAATTCCTTTGCCGACCATTGAAGTAAAGCCTCATTTTTCCGGCTATCTGGTTGATCCATTGGAAATATTTTTTAAGAAACAGCCGAAAACTCCCCATCGTAAGCTGGGGGAAAAATCCATCGTCAGACCGGCTTTTAGTTATTTTGGCAAACTATTCATTTCCGATGCCACCATTGCCGAGATCGTAACACAGGTGGGGAAAAACACGCCGGGGATCAGTACAACCGGCCAGATCACCCTTAAAGACACGAACAACCGGGAAGCGGGACTTACGATTATTGTTGATGTCACCATAAAATACGGCGTAGCAATTTGGGATGTGACCGTGCATATGCAGCACGCGGTGAAAGAAATGGTGGAATATATGACCGGCCTCAATGTAAAGGCGGTAAACGTAGAAATAAAAAGACTCAGCGTGGAATAAAAGGAGGAGACATCGTGGCCTTTTCTGAGCAGGAATTAGTCTTTTTTTCCGGTTATGCAAAGCTGCCTTTAGGCATTACGGCGACGGAAATGTATCGCGTGATCGGGGTTGTGGTGGTTGTCGACGTGGAGACAGGGACAATTGTGGAAGCGGATTGTACGTTGGCCACGGAAACGGGCAGAAATTTCATTAGAAATATTATTGCGGGCTTTTCCATGGCAAAGGGCATTGAGCCGTTATTACAGGCTATTGACACCCGTTATCAAGGCAGTGCCAAAAAAGCAATTATTACTACTTTAAAAATCATTTATGACAAATACAAAAGCTATCGGGAAGGACATACCGTCAGTGCATTGGATTAGTGGGCGGAGGCGGGAAGTCTTCTTTTAAATGATATATTTAAAGCGTAAAAAAACAGGTGAATACTCCACCTGTTTTTTTACGCTTTAGTGGCATTTCTCCGGAAAAGCATCATAAGATAAATATACTAGTCAACTACCCACCGCCTACGCTAACGCTAAGAGACGGGGGCTTGTAACTAACCAGTAGTGCGAGCGCCTTAAGCTCCTACCTTTTATCGCAAATG
>DHRA01000006.1:0-6881 GCA_002411145.1 Firmicutes bacterium UBA5324
GCGGGTTAGTCATCGGATAAATAGCTTTAGGTGAAATACAAGGAGGCTTAGATATAGCCTCCTGATTCTCTAGTATTATTTATTTTATGCGATGGGCTAATTCATATTAAAAGCATTATACTTAATAAACCTTAAATGACCATTAAAAAATGATTAAGATATTATTAAAAACCCGCTTCTCCCAAGTGACAAAAGTATTCCTGCAAAAACCGTGCACAAAATGTCGGATTGACACATTAATTTTCTGTTATTCTATCAGTGTGAGGAGGTTAACCAAAATGGGGTTACTTGAAAATATGAATGATGCCCTCCGCTATATTGAAGAAAACCTGGCCGACGAGATTGACTTCAAGGAGGTAGCGCGGATCGCTTTTTGTTCGGAATATCATCTTAAGCGAATGTTTTCTTTTCTGGCGGGAGTTACACTATCGGAATATATCCGCCGCAGACGCCTTACCCTTGCAGCATTTGAGCTGAAAAACAGTGATATTAGGGTAATTGACGTGGCTATAAAATATGGGTATAGCTCACCAGATGCGTTTTCAAGAGCCTTTCAAAGTTTGCATGGAGTAACACCATCTGAAGCAAGAAATAATGGTCAGGCATTAAAGGCCTTCCCTCGCATGACCTTTCAGTTATCAATTAAAGGAGGTAATGAAATAAACTATCGAATTGTTGAAAAAGAGGCATTCCGCATCATCGGCATCAAAAAGAGGGTTCCGATTATTTTTAACGGGGTTAACCCGGAAATCGCAGCCATGTGGCAAACATTAGATAACGATACCATAACTAAACTTAAAAGCCTTTCTAATGTTGAGCCGTTAGGGATAATTAGTGCATCTACAAATTTTTCTGAAGGCAGAATGGAAGAAAAAGGCGAGCTTGACCATTATATAGGCGTGGCTACAACTAAAGATTGTCCAGACAATCTGAATCTGACTCAACTGGAAGTTCCTGCTTTAACATGGGGAGTATTCGAAGCAATGGGACCGTTCCCTGATACACTCCAAGATGTCTGGGGACGCATCTACTCCGAATGGTTACCATCTTCAAACTATGAGGTAGCAAAAGGGCCCGAAATCCTTTGGAATGAGCATAAAGATATAACTTCACCGAAATTCAAAAGCGAAATATGGCTGCCAATTATAAATGGAGACTTGATTCAGGTGGGGTTTTAACCCCATCTGAATCCTAGCCTCCATTTATGAACTTTCGCCACCTGCTTCATCCGCGTCACTATCAAGCTCGATACTCTTCTTATGATGGTAGTAGTTAAACTTTCTCACTCAGGCTAAACTCTACTATTTTCCCTCCTCTGATTTCAAAAACTCTGTCCGCTACATTCTCCACAAACCGTTTATCATGCGTAATAAAGAAAATTGTACCGGTGTAATTTTTCATCAGGGTTTCCAAGGCTTCCACGCCAGGCAGGTCAAGAAAATTACCCGGCTCATCCATAAGCAGGATATTATAACGGCCAAGCAATATCTTAGCCAATTGCAGCTTGATAATCTCACCACCACTGAGTACCGACAACTCCTTACGGATGTCGCTTGGGGAAAAACCCATTGACGCCAGTACGGAACGGATTTCTGAAACCTGATAGTCGCAATCTTCCTGCACAAAATCCATAACGCCTTGATTGCGATGGTCCTTATAGCCGTTTTGAGCAAAGTACCCGATTTCTGCCTTTGGCGAAACGGAGATGCCATTTTCCCGGTTCAAAATCATCTGAAAGAGCGTCGTCTTGCCTGCGCCATTCCTTCCGGTCAACGCCACCTTTGCCCCCAGCGGAATTTGAAAAGCGGCGTTATCAAACAACACTCGCTCATCAAATCGCTTACTAATTTCCGTTCCGGTAATCGGATAGGGGTTATGAAGCGCCAAGGCTTTACTTTGCCGGAAACGAATAGTATGAAGTATCTCCGGTGCCTGTACATCACCTAGAGCGGCAATGCGATGCTCCATGTTTTGGGCGGCGTTATAGAGTTTTTTTTGCTTGCTGCCCGTTGATTTTTGATGAGCAAGGCGACCGCCGCTTTCGGAACTGTTTTTCTTGGCAGCACCCTTTGCTTTTTGGTCAACCTTGCGGGCTTGTTTTCGTTTTGTCTCGACAGCCCGTTCCAACCGGTCCCGTTCAGTTATAAACTTCTCATATTGGGCGGCTTGTTGCCGGCGTTCTTCTTCTTTCTGGCGCAGATAATCGGAATAGCCACCCCAATATTCGGTAATCTTTCCGTTTTTTAATTCCCATATTTTATCCACTACCTCATCCAGAAAGTAGCGGTCATGGCTGATAATCAGCAATGCGCCGGAATAATATTTAAGCTGACTAATCAGGAAATCCGTGCCTTCCCGGTCCAGATGACAAGTTGGCTCATCGGCAAAAATTCCATGTACCTGTTCGGAAAGAGCCTGGGCAATTTTCAACCGTGTTTCCTCGCCGCCGCTCATGGTTCGCACTTCCAACCGGTCCACTCCCAGCCTGCCCGTCAGAGCGTGATCTTTTGCCTCCTGCAAAACTGCTTCTTCCAGTTGCGGGAGGTAGGTGAACTGCCCCAAACGGCTTACTTGGGAACCGGATGGGGTTATTTCTCCTAAAAGCACTTTCAGCAAGGTGCTTTTTCCAGCGCCGTTACCGCCTACCAGCCCAACACGGTCATACGCATACAGTTCCAGTCCGTCAATATCTAAAACATCGCGTCCGGTATATTCTAAACGGATGTCTTGTGCTTTAATCAGTAGTTCCATGATAATCCTCCTGTTAAATCGCAGTTTTGTCGCTTGCCCGCAGGAATATCCTGCGATTTGAACAGGCAGGATTATAAAAAAATATAGTACATACTGTTACCTCCTAGTATTTTTTCGCTCGTTCCTGGGTAATCATCGCCTGAGCATTATTTAGAGTTATAGTTATCTAAACAATAAAAAATGCAGGCCACAAGTCCGCAATGCGGGCTTTGGTCTGCATGATCAACGAAGAAAAGACACGCCGGAGGGATAGCCGCAAAAGGCTATTCCTCGCCAGTATCCATGTCCCAATTCGTAAAGTAAGCACAACAAAAAAGCCCACAATTGTGGATGGTTTACCGCTTTTTTTATTGCTGGCTTATCTAATACGAATGGAATGCAACATAGATATAGTGTTCTCCTTTATCTTTAAATTTTAGTTTATTTTAGCATTATAAGTCGGCTTATGTCAACAAGACGCTAGCAGCGCCTGAGCACATGATAGTCCATTTTTGAAATTCCAAAGGGTACATTCAATGTTATTCATTTACCGCTCCTCTTTCCGCAAGTAACAAATAATTCAAACTTATTCCGCGTATCCCGCTTCCCAGAGCATTTTCCGAGCGCCTTTGACAGACAAACCGATGCTTTTTTCCGTATTGGAATTAACATCTCTGGGGTTTGCGCCAACTTCGGCGAAAAACATATTTACGCCGGCAAACAGCGCCATAAGATTTGGTTCATGAACATTCATTGCCCGTTTCGGTCTGGTGGTAATTCTTGTTACGGCGGCAATTTTGGCCAGTTCTATAGCCGGTATCTGCCCTTTAGCAAATAACGGGGTTCCCGGCACCGGTATGCGCCTCATTACCGCCATTACCTCAGCACGATATTGTTTTGCCCGGAACATTTCGGTGATAATTTCGTCATAACTATGTTCGGGACCAATCGGTTCAATACAATAAAATATTTCCAGTCCCTTTGCTTGTGCCGCGTTCAAAGTATTGATTCTCCGCCCAGGATCAATATCCGTATCCACGCCTTCCCTTAAACGATGAATGTGATATACTCCGCTGAACCCAGCTTCCTGTAGTTTTAAAGCTATCTCAGTGTCGAAATCCCCGATATTCGCTACAAATCCAACCCTGTCAGGCACTACCGACCTGACTTGTCCGGCGATTTTTAACAATTTCTCAATAGCGTAGTTGGCGGTCGTCATGAGAAAAAGGCTGTCAACACCTTGTTCTATTAATAAATTAGCTTCCGCAAGAACAGCATCCGTATCTTTTTCCCAGGTACTGTCCAATACATAATGTTCTCTGCCCATGGAACAAAAACCACAGTTTTTCGAACACGGCTCGGCATTAATGCCAATCTGCGCAAAAACCAGTCCTTTATTGTTGTATTCCTGTCTGCTTAGTTCATTCGCTACACTCAAGAGAGAGTAAAACTCCTCAGAGTCATTTCTTATCTGCAGAAGTTGGAGTGCCTGATTTTCGTTAATTTCCAGGCCGTCTCTAACAGCTAAGAGTATTTCCCGGTTAGTCTTCATTATTTTGAACCCTCCTGATTTTGTAGAATACCGTTACTTTATTCGTCTTTCCCTCTTTTGTACTGTACTTGCAGCATATATGTTTCCTGTAGTTTTTTCACCATGTGTTATAGCCACGTAGTTTTTCAGTAGTTTCCCCTCCTCCATAAATTTACTACGTCTATTATAAGATCAATACATTTAATAGACTAATGCAAATACAATGCCATCAAAATACTAAATCTCCTTATATTCATGGTTATTGCTGTTAAATAGCTACATTCTCTCTTATTAAGTAAACGACTTTGCCTAATCGAATAACAAGAGACTCCATAATGTGTGAAATCAGTGTAAAATTAACGTTCTCTGATAGTGCAATTTTTCTACATTTTAGTAACAACAACATTATCCAGAACACAATATCAGACCTCTCGTCTTGCTTTTCGCTTGAATCGGAGGAGACAGCTTCTTGTTTAATTTGTCGTGTTTAAGGCGCTTTTGATAAATGGAGACTTGATTCAGGTGGGTTTTTAACCCCATCTGGATCCTAGTCGTAATTATCCAGGGACTTAGCCGCTCGCCTGTGCCCTTTGGGTAAAACTCCCGCTTGCAGAAATGACCATTAAAAAAGAATTAAATTCTCATTAAAAATCCACTTCGTCGCAAATGACAACGACAGCGGATATTGGGCAAGGGCTCTAAAGTCGCTCGCGACATCCAGAGCGTTGTGTTTCTCAGCAATATCCAACATCAATCTTCTCACTGACGTAGAGCGTTACAGATGATGGTATAATGTCTGGCTTGATAAACCCTTTCACTTGCATATGGCCTTCTCTAAACCGGCCACTAAGACTTTCCGCCCAGGCGCTAGCAATAAGAAGTAGTTTTGTATTAACATAGTTGAAAGCGAAAACTGTATTCACCGCTGGTAGGTTTTTATATACTTTATGTCTCCATTACCAAAAGGCTCCAAAAGTCGCCCAATCAACGCAGAAGGGACCGTTTTCTTTTGATGCGGTTATACTTTACACGAAAACATCTTTTTCCTTTGCGGAAGAGAATAAGCCGTTTGCTCCGGTTAGATTATATCAGCACCACCCGGTTATAATATGGATATTATTTCAGAAGGAATTTCCCCGCCGGGAGGATCATCCACTATGAGTATTACTGCTGTCTTTTTAAAAGCACATGAACTAACCGTACCCGACCTCATTCTTCGCACAACCATTTTATACTTCACCCTTTTTGTTTCGGCAAAATTCATGGGTTATCGCCAGCCTGGCGTGATAACACCGTATAATTTTATCATGGCGGCGGGTGCCAGCCACGTAGCCGCCGCACGCATAGTCAATCCGGAGTCCCGCCCGTTGGATGCCATTATAATAATCACAATAGCAACCATAATCAACCTACTGATTTCCTATACGTTTTTAAAGTTTCCTTCCCTCGTTCAGCAGCGGTCCCATCTGTTAATTAAGAATGGGCAAATTATTAAAGATAACTTGTCGAAAACTAATCTCACGGTATATAACCTTCTATCTATATTGCGGCAAAAAAACGTTTTTAGTCCTGGTGATGCTGATTATGTAATCGCCGAACCGACGGGAGATTTTAGCGTACTAGTCAATCCCCGGCACTCGCCGCCTACTAAACAGTCCCTGAGTATATCAGCACACGCTCAGATACTGCCTGAGGTATTGATATATAAAGGAAAAATAGATGAAGTTGTATTACGAAGACATGCACTCGATGCAGCTTGGCTACAGCAGGAACTCGCCAAAAATAACATAGCCCGCGCAAGTGACGTATTTTTTGCGGTTTTGCAATCAAATAAAACTCTTTATATAAGCCGTTAAGATATCGGAGGCTACTTTTATGTCACAGGTCTTTGGATCAATCGAAGAAATTACTCTAACAGGTTATGCAATTCGCACATGCCTTGTCGGCTTAATAATGTTTACGGTTGCACGTTTTATTGCCAAACGGGCCATATCAGAACTAACCACCTACGATTTTGTTTTTGCCTGGATATTAGGAGCCCTAACTGTGGCCCCGGTATTAGATGGCAAAATATCCTTTACTTATACAGTAGTACCTATATGCACTTTATATTTCTGGCATACGGTTTTAAGCCTTGGTTCGAAATACAATCAAACAGTATCAGATTTTTTCAACGGAAAACCTCTGATAATAATTAACCAGGGACAGATCGTTAAAGAAAACCTTAAGAAACATTTTATAAACGCCGAAATTCTACTCGCCGAGCTTCGTTTGAAAGATATTGCAAACATCGCGGACGTTGATTATGCGATACTTGAGCCAAACGGACAGTTAAGCATACTTATGAAACCCGCTGCCCAGCCGGTAACAGCTAAAGCCCTAAACTTAAATCCCGCCTCATCAATCGCCACCCTAATAATCCATGACGGTATATTGCTTGAAAAAAATCTTGCAAAATGCGGTGTTGACCGTACCTGGCTTGATGATGCTTTAAAACAGCAGGGTATAACCAGCTATCGAAATGTATATCTCGCTACGCTGGATTCGCAGAAGCAGCTCTTTATTTCCCTGAACTAGTGAACTCGTCCGGCTACGCCAGACTTCGGGGCTTCAGGTGGAG
>DHRA01000006.1:6992-12586 GCA_002411145.1 Firmicutes bacterium UBA5324
CTACTCCACCTGAAGAGAATAACAAGGTAACACCCACTTGTAGAAGTGGGTGTCTTCGAAATTAGATGAATAGAGGGGCTGCGGCAAATCTGTAAATTGAAATTCATTATGGCAAGAATAAGCGGGGAAAGTTCCCCCCTATAGTCTGAGAGTTGCAACCATTCGCTGCGGTTTTAGAAGCAGCAAAATTGCATTTTTAGGATCTGTCACAATGATGTGGGCTTTAGCGAGAGTTGGTTGATAGGCGCCTTCCCCGCCAATCACACCCACAGCCAAAGCAGCCTCGGCAAACATCCCCATGTCATTCGCTCCATTGCCAAAACAGATGGTGTTATCCTTACCGCAAGCTCTTACAAAATCCCGCTTTTGGACAACTTCATCGCCCCGGTCTATAATGTGGAGATTGATGCCCTTCACACTTTGCAGTTGCGTACGAGCCAGACCGAAGGTATCCGCCGTCAAAACCGTCACACCGATTACTTCCGCTAATCTTCCCAATAGATCCTTTATTTCCTCTGATAAGACGCCGTCTTCAGCTAATGTCCCGTTATAGTCAAAAACTGCATGGGCAAATTTGTATTCGTGCCCGTTAGGTAACGTAAAGTTAATCATACCGCTCACCCCTTGCTTCTAAAATGCGAGAAATTCCTGTGTAAACGGACTCTGAGGCTGGTCAAAAAGTTGTTGGGTTGTATTATGTTCGATCACGCTGCCTTCTGACATAATAACAGTTTCATCGGCTATACGCTTGGCTTGGGTAAGGTTATGCGTAACAATAATGATGGTCAACTGTGCGCTTAGCTCCAGTAATAATTCCTCGATAATCCGCGTTGACTTTAGATCAAGACTGGAACAGGGCTCGTCAAGCAATAAGACTTTTGGACACAGCGCTAAAATACGTCCAATGGCTAACCGTTGCAGTTGCCCGCCGGATAATACACCGGCCGGTGAATTCAGCCTATCTTTCACCTCATCCCATAACCCGGTTTTCTTAAGCGTCCTTTCTGTTATATCATCCAATTCCGCTTTATCCCGCAGGCCGCAATACCTGGGCCCGAAGAGAATATTTTCCCGAATACTCAACGGAAAGGCCACAGGTTTTTGCTGCACCAAACCGGCCTTGCGCCGCACAGCCGTGGGATCTTTTACTGCGTATACATCCTCGTTTTCCAGCCTGATACTGCCCTTGGCGTGAAAACCCTCATGCAGTTCCGCTGTGCGGTTTATAGCCTTCAGCAAAGTAGTTTTTCCGCAGCCGGAAGGACCGATCATGGCGGTAATACGGTTAGGGCCAAATCTAAGCGAAATATCATGCAAAACATGTTTTTGATTGTAGAACGCCTCGAAGGCTGTGAGTTCAATCATGAACGACAACTCTCTTTCCATATCGGTTACGCAGATACATGCTGAGAAAATTTAGGGCCAGCAGCAGAAGCACCAGCAGCAACGCCGTTCCATAGGCCCGGTCCACGGAGATATGCTGACTGAATAATATGTAGAGATGAAAAGGCAGCGCCATGACCGGGCTGAACAAATCAACGGAGCCACGGGACATTATAACGGCGGCCGTAACCATAATCGGCGCCGTAGCTCCCGCAGCATAGCCAGCGGCCAGCAGTGCGGAACTAAGCAGATGAGGACTGGCCAGCGGCAGTATGATGCGTTGCAGCAGATAGCGGCGTGACACACCTAAACATGTACCGAGAAAACGATAGTCATCATCGACCGCTTGCAGCGCATCGCGCATTAAAACCACCAGTGTCGGCAAAATCATGACGGCCAAAGTAAGACCGCCGGCTAACAGAGAAATGCCAAAATCCAGATAAACAACGAAAAACGCATAGCCGAACAGACCTGTCAATATTGACGGAATACCAATCATGGCTTGCATCAAAAAGCCGGTGCATTTGCTGCAAGTTGATGCCTCAGCGTATTCCACAAGATATATGGCCACCAACAGCGCCGGCACGGCTGCCGTCAAGGTCGCAATCGAAGTTAAGCTGAGCGTTCCGACAATAGCCGGAAAAATCCCCCCCTCAGTTCCCAGAAACAATCCTTTAGGCGCCGAAGTTATAAATTCCCAGGATAATACGCTGCCGCCGCGCCATAAAAGCAACCCCAAAATGGCTGCTAAAACGATCAGCACGTATAGTCCCGCTCCCCAGAAACACATGCGCCAAATGCATTCATGATACCTGCGGGTTTGCATTAGTCTCGCCTCCTGCTGCTTAAATAATTTATAGAAAAATTAATGGAAGTGACAAACAGAAGGAGCATTAACCCCGCTGCAAATAAAGCCTGGTATTGGCGGCTGCCAATCTCTGCCGTGCCAATCTCCAGAGCAATCAAGGCGGAAAGAGGCTCACCTTTGCTAAACCAGGAAACAGGTATTGTTAATGTATTGCCTGCCAACATTAATACGGCCATGGTTTCACCGGCTGCTCTGCCAAAAGCCAGTGTAACAGCGCCAACCGTACCGCGGTAGGCCAGCGGAGTCAGTATTCTCGCAATCAGGTACACCTTTGACACACCTAACATGTAACCAGCCTCCCGGTATGCAGCGGGGATTGATTTGTAAGCTGCATATGTGCCGGCAACAATGTAGGGAACTACCATGACGGATAGTACCAGGGATGCGCAAAACAATGATTCACCGCTGGGCACTCCCAGTACCCTTTCATACCAAGGCACAATCACACTGGCCCCCAGGAATCCATAGACTACGGAGGGAATTCCCGTAAGCAGGCGCAATATTGTTTGAAGAACGGAAGCCAACCACTGCGGCGCATATTCAGCCAGAAATATGCCGCAGCAAATCCCCGGCGGCACGGCCAGGAACATTGCTCCCAGTGATGACCACAGCGTACTGACAAACATTGTCAGCAGTCCGAAATTAGCCGGGTGTCTTAAAGGCTGCCAGTCAGCATTTAAAAGTATGCTGCGTATTCCGGCATCCCGCCAGATTGGCCAGCTTTCTCCGGCTATGAATACATATAAGGCTAACAGTACAACAACCGAGCATAGTGCACATAAAACACTACACCACTGAAGCAGCTTATCTTTCCAGTCGTTTTCCATATAACCCCTCGAAACTTAAGGGGTAGTTTACGTAAACCACCCCTTAGTTTTGTTACATATCGGTTTTTTCTATTTGTTTTTGACAGGAATAAAACCCATTGTTTCCAGCGTTTGCAGGCCTTTGTCCGAAACAAGATAATTGACAAACTGTTGTTCACGCTCATCTGGTTGCTGTTTCGCAATAATAATCAATGGACGGGATATCTTATACTTGCCGCTCACAATGTTCTCGGCGGTAGGTTCTGCGCCATCAACAGATAAAACGGCAATTTTACCTTGGTTTTGTTTCACCAGCCCGGTGGAAACATACCCAACGGCGTCTATGTTTTCTTGAACCTTACCCGCTAAAGCGCCCATGGACGGAAACTGAATAGCATCTTTGGAAACCGGTGTACCCTTCATGACAATATCATCAAAAGCCTGGCTGGCCCCTCCCCCTAAATCACGTATGGCCAACACGATCGGGCGATCGGGCAAAGCGGCGTCCAGCTGCTGCCATGTTTTTATTTCACCGGCAAAGATCCGCTTTACTTCATCGGTAGTAAGATTAGGCCTGATTTTCAATACGGGATTTTGCGGATGCACGGCCACGGTGAGGGCGTCATAGCCCAGGGTAATGAGCTGATGATTAGGCAGTTTCTGTTTTTCCGCATCGCTGACGACCCGGGAAACCAGGCCAATATCCACGGTTCCATTAGTTGCGGCTTTAACGCCAAAACCTGACCCGCCCGTAGCGACAAAGATGGCGATGGGTTCATCGGGAAAGCCTTCTTTTACTTTCTTCCACGTTTTATTTTTTTCCGTAAAATCATCTGCGCATTTGGCAATTACCGGCGCCAGGGTACTTGAACCGCCAACTCTAATAGAAAAATCCTTCTGCTGCTGGGGTTGCGTTGTTGTAGAAGAACCGCACCCCGCCGCAAACACCATCAATAGAATCAGTAAAACATGCATTAACAGTCTCTTCATTTTTTTCCTCCCTTTCATGCAGTTAATTATCCAGCATATCAAGAATATTTGCGTATAACTGCCCGTATCTGGGCAATGCCCTATCCCTTAGCCTGGGCAGTTCCACCTCCAGAAGTGTTTTTATACCGCCTGGACGTTTAGACATGACCAGTATTTTATCCGCCAGAAAAATAGCCTCATCCACACTGTGCGTAACAAACAGCACCGTCTTTCTATGCGCTTCCCATACCTTCAGCAGTTCCTTTTGCAATAAAATGCGCGTATGAGCGTCCAATGCGCCAAAGGGCTCATCCATCAGCAATATTTCTGGTTCAACCGCCATTGCCCGGGCAATGGCAACCCGTTGACGCATGCCGCCGGACAGCTCGTGGGGAAAAGCGTGGACAAAATCAGATAGTCCTACCAGTTGTACATATTCCATCGCCTGACTGATACACTGCTGCTTGCCAAGCCCTGCAAACTCGAGCCCCAGCGCCACATTATCCAATACCGTCCGCCACGGCAGTAAAGAATACTCCTGGAAAACCATGCCAATCCGGGCCGAAGGGCGCTCTATCGCCCTTCCTTAAAACAACCTCCATTTCTTTTTGTTATAGATAAAATTAATAGCAGTATGTATATTTATATATATGTTTAAATATTCCTGCTAAAAGCAGCCATGTTTTCACCAAAAATTCGCATTATATCAAAAAATAAGATTTTTTGCAAAAATAATGCAAAAAAATCCCGCAAAAATTCTCATGTTGAATTTTTGCGGGTTAGTCATCGGATAAAATTGGCGAAAAATATGGCGAAAAAGGAACGTCCCCGGTGTCCAATGAAAATAACCGGTTATTTTTGCTTGGTGACGTGGCCTGCGCTGCTTAACATGCGGCCATTATTTGCACATAGCCGCAATTTCGCGCAATAACTTTTCATGGCGCTGGTTCTCATGCTTTTGGCGCTCCTGCCAGTCTCGCTGGCTTTCGTGGGAACGCCGCTTCATTTCGTGCTCATGGCGTTTATTTTCTTCACGTCTGCGCTCGGCTTGCTTGCGCTTGAGTTCCTCGGCTTGTTTGCGCTTGAGTTCCTCGGCTTGTTTGCGCTTCAGTTCCTCGGCTTGTTTGCGCTTCAGTTCCTCGCCTTGTTTGCGCTTCAGTTCCTCGGCTTGTTTGCGCTTCAATTCCTCGACTTGTTTGCGCTTCAGTTCCTCGGCTTGTTTGCGCTTCAGTTCCTCGGCTTGTTTGCGCTTCAGTTCTTTGTCCTGGTCCTGATGATCATTTCGATCAAGGTATGCCGCACTCTGCGGACCGCCATTATTAGAAGACACCGGGGCTGCCGCGGCTACTGCTGAAAAGATGCCGACCTGCATCAGCCCGATCACTGAATATGCAATTATTTTTTTCGTTACAGCTTTCATACAACACACTCCCTTGTTTTGGTATGGGTTAATTGTAGCAGCCGTCATTTTGAATTTTATTAGAACAATCCATCTCAATTTTCGGCAAACAGCCCCCTTAATAAGTGAACTCGTCCGGCTACGCCAGACTTCGGGGCTTCAGGTGGAG
>DHRA01000006.1:12757-17197 GCA_002411145.1 Firmicutes bacterium UBA5324
GGTGTCTTCGAAATTAGATAAAGAAAGAGATCGTTCAAAAGCTTCGTAAACTAATGAACGGCCTCTTATAAATGGAGACTTGATTCAGGCGTTCCCTATTTGTCACTTTCATTGTGCCAAAAAAGGAACGTCCCCGGTGTCTTGCAAATAGCCTCTATTTCACAAAGATACCAAGGGGTATTTCTTTAACGCGACACAACTACAGGCCCGTAGTCAGTGCTCATCAGTCCCCTCCCGGGGCGTCCGGGGAAGCAGCCTGATCAGCAAGAGTCCCGGGCTGTATTCCACTTCGATCATGCTGCCGGCTGCGAAGCCCAGCCGCTGTAGCCACCTCCCCTGCAGCCTGATAAACGGCCAATACTCACCGTCCTGGTGAATAGTGGAGACGGGTAAGATCCGCTTCCCCAAATTATCATTTGACATGTATATTTCCCCCCAATTCCAAACCGCACGGCAGGCCGTTGAAAAACTTCGTCTAGCTTTGGTGCGCTTAGCTATGCTCGTTTTTGAACGGCCTGAAGTCTCACACCCGTGAAACCCACCGGACGGTTTGTTAAGTCGGGGGAAATTGAAAAGCGCATATGCAGGCCATTTAATAGACCTACACATGCGCCGTAAATACATTTGCCGGATATTCTGATACAGGGACTATGGATAAACCCAGCAACCCTCGAAAATTATGGAGCAAGAAGGTTGCTGATTTTGGCCGGCCCTTGACCTCAGATTGATAAATCCATTTGCTGCATGCAGTCGCGCAGCCCCTGCCAAACCCGCACCGGATACCACACACCGGCCCCCGCCTTGTTCAAAGGGAGAAGGACGGTGTATAATAGGAGTGTCGTCGTGGACAGGTCGCTGTTACGTGTAGGTGCTCTTGACACCTGCGCGTGCCTGATAGTGTTACCGCACTATTAGGTCACGGCGACTTTCAATTCCCACCTAATCCGATTATAACTTATTTTGACAGATTTGGAAAGGATAGATTGGAAACACTCCGGCCAAAAAAGGCCCCTTTATAAATCAAAATTGCCGCTGGCCTCGGGTTGAAAAAGAATTTTTTCCACTTTTAAATAGGCGATCCCTTCTGGAATTGCCCATTCAACCCTATCGTTTTCCCGATATCCCAAAATAGCCATACCAATCGGCGCCAATACGGAAATCTTTCCTTCCATCATATCGGCCTCGTCCGGATAAACCAGCGTATAGACCATTTCTTCCCCGCTACTAAGATCTTTCAGCAAGACTTGCGACCGCATCGTAATTACATCATGGGGGATATCCTGCGGCTCTGAAATGATAGCCCGTTTCAGTTCAGCCTTCAATTCCTGCAGAGGCGCCTTACTGGCTGCGGTAAATTCTTCTTGTAACTGGATTAATTTTTCCAGTCTCTCCTGATCTTTACTGGTAATAATAATGGTTCTCGACACTCCTACCACCCTTTCTTTCAAACTCGCTTATAAAAAATTCGCCTAAAACATAGGTCTAGGCGAACCTGAAATCCAGCTTATCTCTTTTCTATCAACGCCATGCCAACGTGACTGGGCTAGGGGAACATTACACCGGCGTAAGGATAACGCTTATACCTTATCATCCTTCATCATCTGGCGGATCACCGAACAAGATTCGCATATAATCCCGCTTGGCGTATAATATTCTCACCACAAAAACCATTCCATCTTCACACCTGTAAAATACCAGGTAATTGTCACAGATAATAAAACGATAGTCTGTCTGAATATCTAAAATGGAAGATAGCGGCGCGCCAATTCCAGGGGGTTCCGACAGGCCGCGTATTTTTTTCGTAATTCGAGAAACCAGATTTACAGCCGCCTGCAAATTGCAAAGTTCCTGAAAAATATAACTTTTAATTCTTGTCAAATCATCTCTGGCTTCAGGCGAAATTTTCAGTTTATACATTCTCAATCCCCAGGTCTGCCTCTACTTCCTCGATAGTCATCCATCCTTTTTCTTTTCCAGCCTTCTCTCCATGTGCAAGCTGTGACATCAGCTTCAGTGAAGCCTTTAATCTTTCATATTCAATAATATCCACAAGTACATAACGTCCCCTGCCGTTTCTGGTCAAAAAAACAGGTTCGCCCACGGCAATATCTCGCAGCACTTCGTTGTAGTTTCTCAAATCGGAAATCGGTTTGATATTCGGCATTGCAACAGCTCCTTTCCTTACTTAATATTATACATTATTTTTCGTAAAATAAAACGTCAAATTTATCATAACCCACAAATAAAAATTGTCTAAGCATAAGGCTAGCAAGCACTAGGACTTCTCTTTGCGCACGTTATTTACGTGATCCTCTAATGTGTGACCCCCACTGCCGCTCGTAGCCTTGACACTAAATTGACCCAGATAATCCGTTTTGTTCCCTGGCAACGACGCAAAAGGTATGGCGTAGGCTTTTACATACCCGGTGATAATTCCTCCACTGGTAATATAGGTAGTTGCATAATTCTCCAATTTGCTGGCACTGATAAGGGAGCCATTCTGGTAAAAGAAAACAAGATTCCAATTAGGGTATCCAAGATATTCAACACAGATCCTGAGCGTATCCCCCGCCACTGTGCCGGATACATTATGACTGGCGGGAGTTAGCCAATGTCCCTCAGCGTCAGGACCAATTCCGGTAATCGTGACCTTCGAAAGTTTAGGCGCCGGCCCCGCTGCAACCGCCGGGGTAACCATAACTACCAGCAAAAACAGGGCTGTAAAAATAAACAATTTTTGCATAGCTGCACTCCCTTCTTGGTACCGCCTATTTTAATGTATATTTCGCGGTTCCTGTTACCCATCCTTTTTCTTTCGACGGTAATGCGAAAATGTTAGAGCCACGGCCTACACCCGTTATGACGACGGCTGTGACGACCTCACATATTTGGAAACCCGTGCCCGCCGCGGCGTTGTGGCGGTAGATCCGAATGTTATTCCCCTGCGCTCCAAGCTCTACGTGCCCGGTTACGGCTACGCTTCTGCCGAAGACATTGGCGGCGCGATCCAGGGAAACAGAATAGACTTGTTTATGGATACTTTAGGTCAACGTAAAAATCCGCGCACTCCGCGGATTTTTCCTCTTTCTAAAGGTCAATTTTACCCGTCTGAAGACAATACCTGTATAGCCTGGTTAGCATATCATTTCTTAATTTTCGGGACAACGAACCTGTCCCCTTGACCCTCAAACAGTTCTTAGCCCAATTCAAAGGTAGTCACGCCAAATATTTTTCCCAGGGCTACCGACGGAGCAGGTCCTTTGTACATACGTGCCGTCTCAAACACTTTGGCCATGTTATATTTGGCTGCCAGAACCACGGCGGCGGTGTTAACCTCCGGCACATCGAGAAACACCTCTTCGCCTTTGGCACAGGCGGCCAATGACAACAGCAATTTTTCGGCGGCAGCCGTATCCTCGGCGAATAACGGCCCGATTTTGAAGCCGTTCCGGCACTGCCGAATAACGCCATAACCCATAAGCCGATCACCGGCGATAACCGCCGAAGCGGTCGCGGCCGGTTGGCTTAGCCAGCCTGACAGAAACGCGGGCCGGGCTGTGGAAAACAGGTTGCTGTCATAGGCGGCCAGTTCAGCCCCATTCACCATGCTTGTCAGGACGGTACTCAAGCCGGGGCCCGATTCCGCCGCGCGATCCGAAGTGATGCCGGAAAATCTCCCGCTGTAACGGATGTTGCGGTAAGCGAACTGAAAACCCGATTTCCGGTAGTTTTCCTGCTGGGCTAAGACCCCGTCCAGCCCTACCGTCCGGCCTGCCAGCTGTTCCATAGCCCTCCGCCACATTTGCAGGCCATAACCTTGTCCGCGCCACTCGGGTCTGAGGATATAGAAGCCGATAAATCCATAATCGGCGTTATACCTCACAGCCGAGATACACCCTACAGGCTGGCCGTCCTTGATGCCGACAAGAAAGCCCTGTTGATCGGCAGCCCAAAAGCATTGGGCATCATGAAGGCCTGGGTTCCAGCCTTCCGCCGCGGCCCAGTCAACAGCCAGGGGCACTTCGTCTTCGCTCATGTGCCGTATGATAAAAGAGCTTTTATCCATTCGTATCCTCTCCCTTCAAATATATTTTGTGGACTGAACCCAGAGCCGGCCCGTTGCCCGAATCGGATGCAACCGTGCTGCAGGCTTTCCAGACATAATGTATCCTAACGGCGCAATCACCCGGCAAGCCCCAACTAACACCCCGCCCCGCAAAGACGCTGTTTCCCAAATTTTCTATACTTTTACACCAAAATCCTCTAGATTTCACGTATTTGTAATAATACCAAAGGTAGGTGGTGACATGCTCCCACCACCTTAGAGGTGAGGGCTTCTTGGGACGTATCAGCTAACGCCGATATGATTACCAAGCTATCCCCGTTTGCCCAACGGTTCTGCATCTTTGATTAGGCCATACTAAGCATTCGACAGCCTTC
>DHRA01000087.1:0-2440 GCA_002411145.1 Firmicutes bacterium UBA5324
CCCACTTCTCCAAGTGGGTGTTACCCTGTTATTCTCTTCAGGTGGAGTAGGTTCTCCACCTGAAGCCCCGAAGTCTGGCGTAGCCGGACGAGTTCACTACTTTTAGGGTTTACAGAGTACTAGGACCGGCGCGAGGGTAAGCTTAGCACAAAACGTGTCCCTTCGCCAAGGCGGCTTTCCACACTGATTTTGCCACCGTGCTTTTCCACAATCCATTTGGCGATGGCTAAGCCCAAACCGGTACCTCCTTCTTTCCGGGAACGCACCTTGTCGCCGCGATAAAACCGGTCGAAGACCCGGGGCAGATCTGCGGGCGGTATGCCAATTCCCGTATCGCTCACTTCCAATTGGACGCCGCCCCCCGTCTTGCCGCCCTTGAGCGTGATGTGCCCTTCTTCCGGGGTGTACTTGATCGCGTTATCCAGCAGGATAATCAGCAATTGATGAATCCGTTCCTTATCGCCGAATATCTCAAGCTCTTTGGCGGCGGAAAATTCCAGGGTAATCTTTTTCATCTCCGCCATGGGTAAAAACTGTTCCACGATGTCTTGCGTTATCGCCCGCAGGTCAAGGGGCGCCAGCTGTAATTCCGCCTGGTTCGCGTCGGCCCGCGCCAAAGTGAGCAAGGAATTAACCAGCCGGTTCATGCGTGTCGCCTCGCGCAATACATTGGCAACCCGCTGACTTTCCTGTTCTATCGTATATTGGGGATGGCGAAGCATTAGCTCTGCATTGGTTTTAATCACCGTCAAAGGCGTGCGCAATTCATGGGAAGCATCGGCCACAAACTGCTGCTGCCTGTTCCACGCGGCCCGGATCGGCACCAGCGCGCGCCGGGCCAGATAGAAACCGGCCCCGATAATCACCAGCATGCCGATAACCAGCCCTACGCCAATAATTATAAATAACCGCTCCAGCAGCTGTACTTCCGGATCCACAATACTGATAAGGACGACCTCCTTAACGGTCCTGTTCTCCCCGTTGGCCAAAACCACATTGGGGTTTTCCCCCGCGTAAGGCAGGGAAAATACCCGGTAACTGTGTCCCTCGGTTTTTATGGTCTGCAGCGTGCCGGGCGTGGTATCCTCCACCAAATTTAGCAGATCATCCACCTCCACCAGCGGCGGGAGCGGGAAAACGCTCAGGATCTTACCCGTGTTGTCCCGCAGCAGCAATAAAACCCGCGGGTCAAAAAATTCAGCTCTCCCCGTTCTGTTCATATGTAGCGACGGCCGCCCGTTTACCAGACGAAAATTCTGGGCCCGCTGGTACATCGCCGCATCTATTTTATCGAACAATTTATCGTTAACATATCCATAAAGAGTTGTGGCAAAAAGAATAAAAATCACGAGAAAAACCGCGGAATTTACGGCTGTCAGCTTTAAGAGCGTTCTTTGGAACATATCTCTTTCTCCTTCAACATGTAGCCCACGCCGCGCACCGTTTGAACCAGGGTGTCGCAGCCAAAAGGCGCCAGCTTTTTGCGTAAATAATGCACATACAAATCTACAATCCCGATGGTGGTATCCGATTCAAAGCCCCAAATCCGGTCGAAAATCTGCTCCCGTGTCAAAATGCGTTCACTGTTTACCAGCATAAATTCCAGCAGTTCATATTCCTTAAGGGTCAGTTGCAGCGCCTGTTCGTCCACAAAACCGTCTTTATGGCGGGGATTTACGGAAACATGCCCATAGCTAATGCCTTCTTCCATGGCCTGAAATGCCCCTTTGCGGCGCAGGAGCGCTTTTACCCGGGCGAGCAGTTCAGGAATAGCGAAGGGTTTCACCAGATAATCATCTGCCCCGGTCTCCAGGCCGGTCACCCGGTCCGCGATGCTGTCTTTAGCTGTCAGCAGCAAAATAGGTGTCTCAAAAGATTGGGCGCGTAATTCCTTAAGAATTTGCAACCCACTCATCCCCGGCAGCATAATGTCTAAAATGAGCAGATCGTGGATTGCCTGCTCCGCCAAATAGAGTCCCTCGTCACCGGCAGCTGTTTCATCCACGGCATAGCCCTCATCCTGCAGGACGGAAACAAGCGCTTCCCGCAGGGCCGAGTCGTCCTCCACCACCAGTATGCGCATAGTCATCCTCCTTTTCCCGTCTCTTTTATCTTAATTACGCGAGTCAAGACTCCCGCCTCTACAGGCGGCATTGGTTCAGGTGGAGTAGACTCTCCACCTGAACTCCCGATGTTTCAGCTTTGCTGAAACGAGTTCACTGTCGTTTTTGCTGTTCTTCAGAGTTGCTTATATTTATTTCCCTCCGGCCCGCAAATAACCCTGCCCGGGCCGGAAAATATCTCTTCCCGGGTGCAGGCAACAGCGCCGTACGGCGCAAGGTTCCCCTTTACCGTCCCTGCCACATTTTCTAAGCTCATTTATCCAATTTCGAAGACACCCACTTCTATAAGTGGGTGTTACCTTGTTATTCTCTTCAGG
>DHRA01000087.1:2507-12076 GCA_002411145.1 Firmicutes bacterium UBA5324
CTCCACCTGAAGCCCCGAAGTCTGGCGTAGCCGGACGAGTTCACTCATAACGCAAAGCCTCGATCGGGTTCAACAAAGCCGCCTTGCGGGCGGGATAAACCCCGAAAACCAGCCCGATACCCACGGAAAAACCAAAGGCCAGCAGCACGGCGGTAAGGGAAATAACGGTCTGCCAGCCGGCCACTGCGGAAATGATGTACGACGCCCCTATCCCCAAAGCTATGCCAGTGGTCCCGCCAATTACCCCGATTACCACAGCCTCAATGAGAAACTGCAGCAAAATGTTTTTGTAGCGGGCGCCCAGGGCCTTCCGAATACCAATTTCCCGCGTCCGTTCCGTGACCGACACCAGCATAATATTCATAATCCCGATCCCGCCCACCAGCAGGGAAATGGCGGCAATGTTGCCCAATAGCAACGTAATGGTGCCGGTCGTCTCCGCGGCAGTGGCCATGACACTGGCCAAATTACGTACGGTAAAATCATTCTCCTTGTCACCGGTGAGATGATGCCGGGCACGCAGGAGAACCGTGATATCCTCCTGTACCTGGTTAACCACCTCGGCGCTGGTGCCCTGTACGCTGATTGTCTGGATATAGGTAATGCCCATCAACCGTTCCTGGGCGGTGGTAATCGGCACAACAACCATATCATCCTGGTCCTGTCCCCCGGAGGACTGTCCTTTGCTCTCCAGGACCCCCACCACTTTAAACGGCGCATTATTAATCCGGATATTCTCGCCCACGGGGTTGCGGTTGCCGAATAAGTTGGCCGCGACCGTGGAACCAATCACGGCCACGCGGTTTCTTGCATCCACATCCTCTTTGCTGATGAAACCGCCGCTTTGGACACTCAGGTTCCTTACTTCCATATATTCAGGCGTTGTACCCTGCAGGGAAGTCGTCCAGTTTTGATTGCCGGCCACCACCTGATATTGCTTGCTGACACTGGGCGCCACCGCATTAACGCCGGCAATTTCCGCCGCGATGGCCTGGGCGTCTTTCATCGTCAAGGTGGTCTTGGAGCCCGCCGCCTCCCTGACTCCTGTTGTGGATGCCGCCCCGGGCATAATGATGATGAGATTGCTGCCCAGGCTGGAAATCGAATCCGTCACTTTATTTTGCACGCCCATGCCGATGGAAACCATGGCAATTACGGCACCAACGCCAATAATGACCCCCAGCATCGTCAGCACGGAACGCAGCTTATTTGAGACCAACGCATTTAACGCGATCTTCACACTTTCCCCAAACATCTACTCATTCCTTTCCGTATCCCGGACGATCAGCCCATCCCGTACAAGAATCACCCGTTTTGCATATTCAGCGATTTCCGGTTCATGGGTTACCAGGATTATGGTGCGTCCGTCGGCATTAAGTTTTTGAAAGATCTCCATAACTTCCTCCCCCGATTTTGTATCAAGGGCGCCGGTCGGCTCATCCGCCATCAAAATGGTCGGTTCATTTACCAGGGCCCGGGCAATAGCCACCCTTTGGCGCTGACCGCCGGATAATTCGTTGGGTAAATGGTGCAGACGCTGTCCCAGCCCGACAGCGTTCAAGGCTTCGACCGCCCGCTCGCGGCGCTCACTCTTTTGCACCCCGCCATAAATGAGGGGGAGAGCCACGTTTTCCAGCGCGTTGATCCGGGGCAGCAGGTTGAAAGTCTGAAAAACGAAACCGATCTTTTTGTTGCGGGTCACGGCCAGTTCATCATCACTTAAACCCGCCGCTTCCTGGCCGTCCAACAGATAAGAGCCGCTGGTGGGCCTGTCCAGACAGCCTAAAATATTCATTAACGTAGATTTTCCGGAACCCGAGGGACCCATGATCGCCGTGAATTCCCCCGCCCGGATCTGTAACGATACGCCGGCCAGGGCCGCCACCACCGCGTCCCCCATTTGATATTTCTTCGTGACATCGGAAAGTACAATCGTCATCTTAAACGCCCCTCCTACATACGACGCATCATATTAAAGGAATTACCGCCCCGGGGACCGCCGGCCGACCCTTCCCCAGTCTGACTCTGCACCTTAGGCTGGGCGATAACCACCCTTGCGTCTTCGTTAAGACCATCAACGATCTCAATCCGATCCTCCCCCATATTGCCTGTGTGGATGGGCACATTCTGCACCGCCCCCTGCTCATCCAGCACGACCACATATTTTCCGTTCTTATCGCTCCGGACTGCCGACAAAGGTAATGTAAGGACATTTTTGCTTTCACTGATGGCGATGGAAACCCTGGCGACCATCCCGGGGTTGAGGAAACTTTCCCCGTTGTCCACGTTGATCGTTACAGGATAATATATTACATTCTGCTGGGTGACAGGTTTTTTGGACATGACCGCCACCGTACCGCTAAAAGTCTTATCGGGATATGCGTCAACCGTAAAGGTGACTTTCTGGCCCACTTGCACTTTGCCGATATCGGTTTGATCCACCTGGGCCTCAATCTGCATCCGGGACATATCCGCCACCGTCATAATTACGGTGGGGTTGGATACGCCCTGGGCCACCATTTCTCCGGCGGACAGCGGTTCTCCAATGACCACGCCGTCCAAAGGAGAAGTAATGACGGTTTCGTTTAAATCGGACATGACCTGCTCGTAATTTGCCTGGGCAATATTATAATCCATGCCCGCGTTGTCAAGTTCTTCCTGGGAAAGCGCGCCGATGGCGGTCAGCCGTTTCGTTCTTTCGTACTTGACAGCCGCATTATCCAGTTTCTCTTTTGCCTGGGTCACCTGGGCTTTTAAACCGGTATCCTCCAGAATGACAAGCACCTGTCCCGTCTTTACCTGCTCGTTCTCCCGCACCTTTACTTCCCTAATTTGCGCAGTTATCTTTGCACTGATATCCACCATGTCGACCGGCTTGATTGACCCGGTCGCAGCCACTGTTGTAACAATGTCGCCGCGCTGCGGCTTCACCGTCTGGGCCGCGGCCACCGGTTTGCCCTTGCTTGTCCGGTATACCAGCCCGCCGGTTACGGCCACTGCTACAATCATTACCGCCAGAAACCATCCTTTGTGGGCTAAGATCATTGCCCAAATCTTTTTCATAGGCCACCTCCATCAATGTTAAACCCTATTCTACGGTGTAATTTTTGGATTTCAATTAGAATGAACTAATTTACTAATTTTTAAATCTCCGTTTCCCAAAAGGGCGGGCGCCTACATACACATGTAGGCGCCCTTTCGGCTAATTCATGCTTAATTGTGCTGGGTACCGGCCGCCTTGTCCAGTTTCGCCTTGCTGACATTAAAATCATATAAAGCCTGGATATAATTAATTTTGGCTTGGGTTAATGCCAATTGCGCATCCATAACCTCAATATTGGTGCCCGCGCCGGCGTTGTATTTCACCTGGGAGATATTTACATCCTCCTCGGCCTTCGCCACCGCCGTCTTCGTTGTGTCAATCCGTTTATAGGCCTCCCGTACGGACAAATAAGTCTGCCGTACCTCCGTCTCCACATTGTCCCTGGTCTGACGGGCCTGTTCACCGGCTTTATCCCACGTGGCGTCGGCACTGCGCACCTTAGCCCTAGTTATGTTTCCGTCAAAAATATTCCAGCTTGCCGATAGCCCGACGGACCAATGATTGTCGTCATCCGGTAAAAAGCTGTCATTCCAGCTGTTGGTGCCGGACAAATTCACCGACGGCAAATTACCGCTGCGGGCTATGTCCTTGCCTTCCCGGGCAATGGCAATATTCGCTTCGGCCTGCTGAATTTCCGGCCGCTGCTTCAGGGCCTGCTGCAAACACTCTTCCAGCGTCCTGCTATCAGTGATTTCCGATAGTTCATCCTTGAGGGCCAGCTCCGTATCCTGAGCATACCCCATGAGATTATTCAGGCTGACTACCGCCCCGTCATAGGCGTTTTGCGCCTTTGTCAGATTTTGGGCCGCGTTGGCCAGTTCCACATCCGAACGCAGAACATCGGATTTGGCCACCACCCCGGCGTCGTATTTTGCCTGGACATTTGCCAGATGCTGGCGCAGACTGTCCACAGTTTCCTGATTTACCCGTACAGAGTTGCGGGCCTGAAGCACGTTGTAATAAGTAACCGTGGTATCCAAACGTAATTGCTGCTTCGTTTTCTCCATCCCGGCCTCGGCCACGGTCAGACCCTGCTTTGCCTGGCTGATCTGACTCTCGGTACGCCCGGCGGAATAGAGCTGCCAGTTAAGCCGCAGGGAATTAGACCAGCTGTCATTTCCTCCGCCGGTCCCCGCACCCGCACCGCTGCTGTCGGTATAGCTGCTGCCCAAAGAAAGGCTCGGCAGCTTGGCCCCTTCTGCTTCCTTGATGCCCCATTGCGCCTTTTCCTGATCCGCAGCTGCCATTTTCACAGCGGGATTGTTTTGCAGGGCGGCCGCGAGACTGTCGGAAAGCGTCAAATCCACCGGCGCGGCCCAGACGGCGGCCACATTCCAGAACAGGAGTCCTGCAACGGCCAGGGGGATTGATTTTTTCCCTTTCTTCAACATCTGTCATCCTCCTATAATGCAGTTGACATTCAGTATGCGCATTTCTAAGTAACGACTTTGTCAGTTGCATGTTGTTTTTTTATTATGTTAACTCGACCCTAGTTAGATCATAAAACAAACGGACTGCTCAGTCAATAATTATTTTATGTAAAGCAGACACAGCAAAAAGAGACCGGGCCAAAAGTTGATTTTGGTCCGGTCTCTTTACTGAGCTTATTGGCATAATACCTGTCCTCTGGTAAACTGAAGAAAACACTTTGCTGTAATGGCCCCCCTAAACCTAGCAGCAGATGAGGAGCGATGCACTTTGCAGAAGATGCATGTCTATGAGCTTGATTATCTGCGCGCCGTCGCCATGCTTGGCGTGTTGGGTATCCACACCGGTGCGTTTGCCATCGGTAGTCCGCACGTAAATATTCATTTTTTTCTGATGTTCGATATTCTCACCCGTTTTTCTGTCCCCATCTTTTTCTTTATTTCCGCTTTTGGCTTATTTCTGAACCGGAGCCAAAAACCTTTTAATTATCAGGATTTCCTCAAACGCAGGCTGCATGTTGTTTTCATACCGTATGTGGCCTGGAGCCTGATTTATCTCTTGCATCAATCCCTGTCTGAAGGCAACCCGGCTGTGTTAACCCCCGGCAACATCAGCACCGCCCTGTTTTACGGACTTGGGTCATATCATTTATATTTTTTGGTAATTCTCCTGTGGTTTTATCTGTTGATGCCCCTCTGGCAGCGCTGGTTGCGCATCATTGTCCGGCATCCCCTTGCCTGGCTTACGCTGCTGTACATTCTGCAAACCGGCTTCAATTACTATTCGGTTACCCTGCTTAATACCGCTACAGGCAGCGACTGGCTGGATACGGCCCTGAAATACCGGTTGAATTATTGGGTGCTTCATTACTTGTTCATCTTCCTGCTGGGCGCCGTCTGCGCTAATTTTTACGAGGCCTTCACCGGCTTGCTTACCCGGTATAGGCACGCCATTGTCATCACCGGTATCATCAGCCTCGTCAGCGTGGCCGCCTATTATTACCACCTGATTTATGACCTGCAATACACTTGTGAAATGGCCAGTTCCACGCTCCATCAACTGCACCCCCTGGGAGTCTTTTATACCGTCGCTATGACCCTGCTGCTGTTTTCCCTTTTTCGCCGTTATATTGTCCCTTGGCAAGAATCCGCGCCGGCCGTTGCCTTGCGAAACCTCGGCGCAAACTCCTACGTTGTGTACCTGGTTCACCCTTTAGTTATGCAGTACCTCGCCCAGTGGATCGACGCAGGCCCATATGAGCGTTCCATCCCTGTCAGCCTTGGCTTTTATGGTGCCGCCGCACTCTTCTCCTACCTGATCTCCCGGGCACTGTACAAAGGCCAGCTGTTTTTCCCCTTTTTCAGATACCTGACCGGCTCCCCTCCGCTTGCCCGGCCGCAACCCAAACAGATGACCAGGCATATGTAGCGCAGAAACACCGGGTATTGAATCGGCATATCGGGGGAAAATACACCCGGAGGAAAAGAGCCGGGGAATTAAATCCTCATGCCCACTTTGCGCCATAAAGGAGATTACCATGCTGCAGGCAGATTTTAAAGCGACGGTAGTTTGCAACGAAATAAACCTCAACCGGATCGGCCAGCATTTCGGCATCACCCGGAAATTCAAATGGGAAGACCCGCTTAGCCTGAAAAATGATCATTTAAAGGGCATTATCCGTGAACCGGAAAATAAAGCCCTTTTCATCTTTCATTTTGGCAGTATGGTTTTTGTTAATTTCCAAAAGCACGAAATGATGGATGTCGCCAATTATTTGAAACGCATTGAGAAAAGCCTGAATATCCAGAACTTATTTGAACATATCGATGATTACCGGCTGGAAATTCAGCCGGAAGTGGAACCGTCGATCAATAATGATGTCATGGTCGTCCCGGCGCCCATGGATTATCAATGGGAAATTGTGGCCACCATCCTGGCGAAGTCGGTGGCGTTGGAGAAAATTGAAATTGATATTGATCTGCTGCTCGATGAAATAGAAGATATTGTGGAATTTCTCCATCAAGGCAAGTTATCTGTTTCCGATGAAAAGCTGGCCAAAATGTCGGCCAAAATCCTCGGGTTTAAGTTCAATACCATTTCCTACATTATGCTGCTGGACAAACCCGATATAACCTGGACCAATGAGCAGGCCGGCGAATTGTTTGCCGATCTCGGCACTTTATTTGAATTAAAGGATCGCTATGAAAAGATCCGTCATAAGTCGGACACCTTAATGGATATTACCGAGGTTTTTACCGGCCTGGCCCATGCTCAGCGCGGCAACCGGCTGGAATGGGCAATTATCATTTTGATCTCCCTGGAACTGATCTTATCAATCCTCTCCTCGCTGGGGAAATAACCCAGGCTCTGTCTAGAGCTAAGAATTCCCTTTACGACAGACACGTTAAAAAATATTGAACCGCAGAGACCGCAGGGAACGCAGAGGAAAATTTATACTCTCTTTTAACAATGACTGTGTGCACAAATGAGTTGTATAACCTTTCTTACAAAATGATCAAATTGCTATAAACGTCGTAGAGAGAAACAAATTACAGAACGACCAACATTATTTATTACCCTCTGCGTTCTCTGCGCCTCTGCGGTTGGATTCTCTTTTTTCAAACAACTAAAAGGTCCTCTCTCAATCGATAAGCATTGAGAAAGGACCTTTTTTAGGTTTCGTCTCCCCGATAGTTTGGCTGCGCATCCCACCAAAGCAGTTCCCGCACTTTTGGTATTGTACATAAAAACTCCATGGCTGCTTCCAGCTTTCTACGTGCCTGCGCATCCAGTTGGTCCTCGGTAAGCGGGCAATAGTTTTCCGTGCCCTTTTCCAAAACCAGTCTGATTTTTCCGTTCGCTTTCAGTATTGGCTTGTAGGGAAACAGTCTGCAGCGTAACGGACGTTTCGCCCGCGCACAAGGCCTCGTGCATCCCACAAAATAAACACCTTCATGCTTGGCCCAGGAAGAAGGCAGATCATACTCCCCGCCGCTCAAAAAGCGCCAATTCAGCCAACCCCCCTGCCGTTCATCAGCCAACATAAGTTCTTCACCGGGATACAATTCCATACCATAATCCCGCTCTTCCGGAGATGCGTCGCCGTATGCAAAGGTCCGGCAGCAACGTTTGTCACACAGCAGACCGCAGTCAAAAGATGTCACGGTCACCGCACCTGTCATTTCGTATACCTGCCGATAAACGGCCAGAATTTCATCCTTCGTCATGCTATCCTCCTCCAGATAAAGTTGCAGTTTCTCTATTTCTTAATCAGTAAAGCCCCGGCAACAAGCAAACCTATCCCCAGAATACGTTTCCAATCCAGCAGTACCACAGGGCAGCCTAAAAAACCAAAATGGTCGATTAAGGTAGCGGCAATAATTTGTGAAACCACCAGAATCGTAATTGTAAAGCCCACCTTTAACTGCCCGATAGCAAATATCACAGCCGCGACAATGCACACTCCCAGTGTACCCCCGAGCAGGCTGTACCAAGGAGCGGCACTGACGGCGCCGAACTGGTTTTTTCCCAATAATAGCGTGATAATCACCGCCACAATTAAACCTGAACCGTGGACAAGGGAATTAGCCGTCCAAACTCCCGCATACTTTGTCAATATGCTGTTTAACGTAGATTGTAAGGCGATAGCCACACCAGCAACAATCGCCAGTGTAACGGCCAGTACCGTGACTCCCATAACCGGTTCATCCTCCCTGAGTAGCGCATGACCATATTATATGTATGCCAAACACCGGTTTAGCACCTTCTAAAACCAAAAAATTCAGCAGACCGCCAGGGTTGCTGAACTTAATATTCCAGGACATCATCCTTTTATGATTTACCGGGTCAGTAGGTCCGGCGCCGCAATAAAATACAGACAAGTGAATTAATAAAACCCAGCCCTGTGCCCACAAGCAAATAAACGGCCACCCGCCGGTAGTCCACAAATTCATAGGGAATAGAAAAGGCAAAAAAGCCTATGCCGCTGACCATGATAATAAAGATTGTTGAGAGATACAGATACGTGTTCATCAAAATCCCTCCAACCTTTCCTTGATATCGTGTTCATACTTCGACGCCAGCTGCCAAAAACCTTTTAACGTCTTTAAATTGCCCCGCAAAAATTACTCTGATACGACTTTTTTTGAGAAAAGCCCGAGGTAGTTGTTGGTTAAATTCCCGTAATCAGCATGCAGGAGTCAGCATGCAGAATATGGTTCAGCGCACCGCCGTTCCTAATTCTGACTTCTGACTCCCGACTCCTGATATTCACAGCAGAATCTCTGCGGCCAAACAACGTCCGACCGTTTCGATTTCCTTTACCGTCCGTATTTCCGTTTTACTGTCCCGGTCGAAATCCATGAGCAGGACCTTCTCCCCATCCATTTTGCGCGTCCGGCGCAGATACAGCCTGCCGCCCATTCTGAGAAGATGGATACCGTTATGCGTTATATCCCGCGCAAGAGCGACCTTCAACAGGTCCCCGTTTTTCACCCCGAGCCCCAATAAAGCATCCCCCCGCATCCGTACAAATATCAGTTTGTCCGGGGCCACGCCGTCGATTTTATTATTGGTCACCGGCTGTAGGCGCTGCTCGACAACCTGCCAGGTCTCAAGATCGTAGACGGGAATTTTTCGCAGGATATTACCAAATGCCATTTCCCATTGTTCCACCGGCTTTTCCGTTTTGTCCTTTTTCTCAGCCCGGCTGCCGGCGTCAATTTTTATATTTTTCTGCCGGGCCGGCGGCTCCTGGTCGGCTAAATCCGCAAAATCAATATTTAAATCCACGGCCAGTAGCTTGGCAAACCGTTTTAACAGCGCCTCGCTCGCAATCTTTCTTCCGCCTTCAATGTCTATAATATTACTTTCCGCCACGCCGCACTGTTTGGCCAGCTGTTTCGCCGTCAAACCTTTACTCACCCGGGCGGTTTGGATCAATTTCCCTATATCATGCATGGTATCACCCCGTACTTGATCTAATTTCTAAGACACCCACTTCTATATAAGTGGGTGTTACCTTGTTATTCTCTTCAGG
>DHRA01000087.1:12130-25051 GCA_002411145.1 Firmicutes bacterium UBA5324
AAGTGGGTGTTACCTTGTTATTCTCTTCAGGTGGAGTAGAATCTCCACCTGAAGCCCCGAAGTCTGGCGTAGCCAGACAAGTTCACTATTGACTCCACAGTAAAAAACCATATGGTATCATATGGTTTTCCTGTGTGAACAGCAGGCGTTGGACCCAGACTAAACGTGCAAATTAAATTCACGGTTAATATGATTTTAGAGTTGACGGACTACTATGCTAAATCAGCTTGAAAAATTACCAAAGTCTGTTTTACATAGTCCTTAACCTCATCACCGACACAGCTGTCCAGCATGGCTTTTACAACCTGGCGTCCCACTTCGCTCAACCCTTCTTCTGTCTCGTAATTGTCGGCCACCACAATAATTCCCAGCAACATCCGGGCCTGCATGCGGTTTTGACCCAGCGCCCATTTTATCGGGTCGTAGGCACGGGAAAACATTTCCACCAATTCCTCATGGGTCATGCCCAGCTTCGCCGCCAGATAAATCGGCAAGAGATGCTCCCGTACCTTCTCGATGTCCTCACTTGTAATATGGTGGGAAACAACATCTTTAATAAACGACCGCAGCATAATCAGCCCTCCTTGATGTTTAGTATGACCGACGCCGGATATTATAACTCTGTCATTTTTTGCTCCCCAAAGGCCACGCGGCAGGAAAGGTCAGAACCGTCGCCGGGTCAAACAGCGGTAAACGGCAAATATCAGGATGCCCAGAAGCGCCAGCGGCAACGCAAATATAATAATCATCGTCAATATTACTGCCCCAAGCACCATGGGCCAAATTCCCAGGCGGGAAAAACTTAGCTCTTTGAAATACACACGGCGTCCTGCCCCGGTCCCTTCGCCGCTTCCCTCATCCCCGGATTCCCTCCCGTTAAGATCCCTAATATCCGCACACCTTTGTGAACAATATGGGCAGCAAGGATCGGTGGGCTTCACCTCCTCACCGCATTTGGCGCATCTCATGCCCTCACCTTCTAATATTTAATCGGGAAAGGAAGCCTTTCTCCCTTAATTTCCCCTGTTTGCCGTCTCCTCTTTTTTGAAGGAATCGTAAATCGCCTTATATTCCGGCGTCGGCGGAATAGACTTGTATATATACAAATGTACGCCGGCCGGGTCGTCGATCACGAAGCTGCGTTCACCCCAGGGCTTATCCTGGATTTTTTGGTGCGTAATCAGCCCAAGGCCCTTCAGCCGCTGATATTCCGCATCCACATCCGCCACTTCAAAGGATAAAATCAGGCCCTTCCCATTGAAAAATTCACCGGCATCTCTTTGGGGCAAGGTAAAACTAATGCCGGTAGTTGGTAATCCGGGAGCAATTAACTCTATATACCAGTCACTTTCATAGACAAGTTCAAAGCCGAAGTAGTGCATGTAAAATTCTTTGGACTCCCGTAATTTCGTTGTACTGATGGTTGAATCCACACGTTTAATTCTCATAACATCCGCCTCCGCACTTTTTTCTTCAGGTTGCCCGCTGAAATCATTTTACGCGGGCTTATTCCCTTCCTGCGAATAAGCCGGCGAGATTTCAAGCAATGCCAGTTCGGGGAATAACTTTTCCACCGAACGCAGTGCCCAGCTTTCCTCAAAGAGAATGACCGGCTGGTCGTCTTCATCCATGACAAACATGGTGCCCATGGTGGTTAGACGACGGTAATCAAAATTTTTGTCGGCAACCCAACGGGCCATTTGATAAGGCAGTTTTAAAATTTCCACATTCACGCCATATTCATTTTTCAGTCGATATTCCAGCACCTCGAACTGCAGTGCGCCGACAGCGCCCACAATCGGTGCCTCAATGCCAATGTTGGGCTGTTTAAACAGTTGTACGGCGCCTTCTTCGCAAAGCTGGTGAATGCCTTTAATAAATTGTTTCCGCTTCATGGCATCCGGTGTTTGTACACGGGCAAAATGTTCAGGCGGGAAGGAGGGAATACCCTCAAATTTAAATTGGGTCGCATCCCCGGATAAGGTATCGCCAATACGAAAGATGCCCGGATCGGAGATACCGATTATATCGCCGGGGTACGCTTCCTCGACAATCGTACGTTCCTGGGCCAGAAACTGCTGCGGCTGGGCAAGTCTAATGCTTTTTCCGCTCTGGACATGATTGACTTTCATCCCGCGCTCGAATTTTCCCGAACAAATGCGCACAAAGGCGATTCTGTCCCGGTGCGCCGGATTCATGTTTGCCTGAATCTTAAAAATAAAGCCGGAAAAATTTTTGTCCCGGGGGGTCACCGTGCCTTTAGAAGTACGGCGTACTGCCGGGGGCGGCGCCAATTCCAGAAAACGCTCCAGAAAAGGACGCACGCCGAAATTAGTCATAGCACTGCCAAAGAACACCGGGGTTAGCTCACCCTGTTGTATGGCCGGCAGATCGAACTGATTGCCGGCCATATCCAACAACTCAATTTCATCACAAATCTGCCGGTGGGCATGTGCGCCCAATAACTCCTGAAAACGTATATCCGTGATGTGTCCGGTAACAGAGGGCACCACGGACTGGTCAGGATGCCCGCTGGCAAATACCTCCACCTGCTGAAGCTCCCGGTTATAAACACCGCGGAAATCCCGTCCCATACCGATGGGCCAGTTCATGGGATAGGCCTGTATGCCAAGTACCTGCTCAATTTCTTCCACCAGGGCAAAGGGATCTTTTCCATAGCGGTCAAGCTTATTAATAAAAGTGAAAATCGGAATACCCCGCATCCGGCAAACGTGAAATAGCTTGCGCGTTTGTTCTTCCACGCCTTTGCCGGCATCGATCAGCATCACCGCACTGTCCGCAGCCACAAGGGTGCGATAAGTATCTTCACTGAAGTCCTGGTGACCCGGTGTGTCCAGAATATTAATCCGGTGACCGGCATAATCAAACTGCATGACGCTGGAGGTCACGGATATGCCTCTCTGCCGCTCAATTTCCATCCAGTCTGAAACTGCATATTTGTTGCTTTTCCGGGCTTTTACCGAACCCGCCAGGCGAATTGCTCCGCCGTACAACAGTAATTTCTCCGTGAGGGTCGTTTTCCCCGCGTCGGGGTGGGAGATGATGGCGAAGGTACGCCGTTCCGGAATGTTTGCTTCTATAATTTCACAAGGGCTTGTCATATTTTTTCCTTTCAGTTCTTTTCGTCCGGCTTTCATAGGTTATTATTCTATCCAGCCTTTGCTTATTGTATCAAAAACAGCCTCTCCGGGCCAGAGGTCCGGGAAAAATCAATGTCTTTTTTCTCCTTTTGCCAGATCGGCAAAACTAACACCGGCTAATTTTTCACTGACCATAACCTGCAAGTCCCCAAGCACTTGATGAATAGGACAAACCGATGTGTAGTTTCTGCTGCAATAATCAGGTTGAATAAGACACCGGCTGATACGCACCGGTCCCTCCACCGCCTCGATTACGTCCCGCAGGGAAATTTGTGCCGGCGGCTTAGCCAAGGCATAGCCACCGTCGACTCCTCTGTAAGACTTGACGATCCCGGCCTGCGTCAATGATCGCATGATCCTAAGGAGGAACCGCAAGGGTATGCCTTCCTGACGGGCAATGGTCTGTGCTTGGATAACCGCCTCCGGACCCGTTGCCGCCAAATGCTGGACAGCGCGGAAGGCGTAATCGGTCGCCTGTGTTAACTGCATACGTTTTTACCCCTTTTCAAGAATTTAACCCAGCCAGGGTAGCTTAGCAATAATCGCCACGCTCATCCCGATACCGAGGGAAAATTTCACAACCATCCCGATAATCTGTCCGCACATTACGCTCCGGGCGACGCTTATCGCTTTGGCGGCATCCCGCGTCAGGAAATATTCCACAGCGTAACTGGCCGCAAAAGCGCCCAGCATCGCGCCCAGAAATGAACCGACCAGGGGCAAAAAGCTTGTGCCGACGATACTGCCCGCTACTGCCCCGCACAACGCGGCGGTAATCGTCCAACCGGAAGCTTTCTTGCTTTTTGCCCCCAGCGCCCCGGCGATAAATTCCACGGTTTCGCCGATAAGGAAAACGCCGAATAAAATCCAGAGCAGTTTGGTGTTAAGATGGACGAAGCCTTCCCAGTATCCATAGCCCAAAGCCGCAAGCAAAACCAGCAGGTTTCCGGGCAGACCGACCATCGTCAGGGAAACACCGGCAAATAAGATAATTATTAAAAAAATATTTACCGCAAACAAGCTAATATCCAAGGTCTCTTCCCTCCTTCAGCAAGTTCGTGAAAGTGCGAAAGTTTTAAAATAACGGCGAACTTTTTTCACCCTAAACAATATTTTTTTTAAAGATGACATAAATATACAAAATATCACCGTTGTTCCCGTACGTTTCTTCTGCTATATTATTGGTTGTGAGTGTTATGCTTGGACAAGGAGGGAAAGTTCGTGACTTTGTTGGGAATCTTAACAGAAATAGAAGAACTCCGACAAAACATGATTCATGTGGCCCGCACAAAGGGCACCACCGCGGATCAGGAAGTTTTGGCGGCCAGCCGCAAACTTGATGTTGCGCTGAATACGTATTACTTGTTGCAAAAAGGGCACATCTGCGATGGTGTTTAACCTACGGTATGTGCTCATTCAAAGATATATATCTCTGGAATTTGTCACACCCCATGTTTCAAGCTAGGAAACCAGGGTGTTTTTATTTTGCTTAAGCATCCGGCCTTCTCACGCCGTCATTGAGGAAAGGACGGGGCCAGACCGTAACGTTGCTTACCCCGGCATGCTCGGGAAGAAAAGGTTTCGCCGGCGGGCAATACATCTTTAATGCCTTTACTTCCACGAAATCTCCTTCCGGGTAGCGAAAGGCGGTCAGTTTGCCGCCAAATACACATCCCGTATCGAGATTTATTGTATTGTTCAGCCGCTGCACCTGGGCGTAGGGTGTATGCCCGTATACAACCGTCGCTTGGCCGTGATAATCAGCCGCCCAGTCGTAACGCACCGGCAAACCGTACTCGTCCGTTTTCCCGGTGATTTCCCCGCAGACAGCGATGGCTCTCATTTCGGGCGAATCCTGCCCCTGCAGGGCTTCCCTTATCCCGGCGTGGGCGACGACAAGCTTCCCGTCGTCGAGGACATAATGACCGGGAAGACCCTCCAGGAAGCCTCGGACTTCCTCCCTAAAGCCGGCTGGCGCCTCCGTTATCTGCAACATACTCCAGTCGGGACTGCCGTGACTGGTAAGCACAGTCCCCTCCCTGATCTTCCTGAGGATACGCATGTCATGATTGCCGGCCACACACAGGGCCCTGCCCGTATTCACCATACCCATGACAAGTTTTAACACCGCGACTATGTCCGGGCCGCGATCCACAAGATCGCCAAGGAAGATCGCCCTTCTTCCCCCGGGGTGCTCCACCGCATAATTTCCGTCCCCGGTATCCTTTAGACAATAATCCATTTCCGTGAGCAGCTGTTTCAATTCGCTAATACAGCCATGCACATCGCCGATAATATCAAAAGGTCCATGGTTGTGCCGCAAGTCAATTTTGGAGGACTTCATTCCCTCCATGGAGAAAGCCTCCCTTCAAGCATTGGCCGCCTGGCGATAGCAATGCAGCGTGTCGTCATCGAAACAAACCATTACTACTTGTTCAATGCTCCGCTCCACAGCAAGAAAATCGCGTATTTCTTTTACCGCTATGCCCGCCGCCCGCTCTTTTGGAAACCGGTATACGCCGGTGCTGATGGAAGGAAAGGCGACGGTTTTTAAATTATGCCGCACCGCCAGCGTCAGGGAATTACGATAGCAGGCGGCCAGCAAAGCATCTTCCCCGTTTTGGCCGCCGTGCCAGACCGGGCCGACCGTATGAATCACCCATTTTGCCCATAATCTATAGCCTTTGGTAATTTTCGCCTCACCGGTCTTACAGCCGTTAAGTTTTCTGCACTCCGCCAGCAATTCGGGACCCGCCGCTCTATGGATGGCCCCGTCGACACCGCCGCCGCCCAGCAGGGAATTATTTGCCGCATTTACAATGGCATCCACACGCTGCTGGGTGATATCTCCCTTGATGACCAGAAGTCCATCACTCACGAAACCCCTCCTTATCTGCCATGTATCCCGGAACGTATCCGGATACTTAGTATTACCCTATGCCGCAGGTAACAGCCGCATGCCGTGAAAAGTCTTCCCCTATATTATATATCTATCTCACTTCCCAGAAAATATCAAAAAACCCTTTGCTCCCTTCCGCCCGCACAACCAGAAAGTACTGCCCGCCGGCAGGGTTTTTTACTTCTTTAACCCCCCGTTTCCCGGTGGACAGATTCATTACCTCCTGACCCTGTCCATCAACGACCGCCATGGAGAGCGAACCTTTTTCCACTTCCGAATTATACGCCAAATAAAGGCTTTGACCTTTGTCAACCTGAATGGCGGCACTCCTTTGCGAACCGCTATACAACGTATAGGAGGCTTTCATGTGCCCGGGCGCATTTAGCTCCTTATAACCAAGCCGCGGCGCGCATCCCCCCGTAATCAACGGGATTATTAATAGCGCCATGATGATCGTTGTAAAGAGATACGTATTTTTCAATTTTCTCATCCCTAACTTTTGTCGTTATTCGCTAACGCCCATAAATACAGAGAGGCTACTGATCCATAGGGGGAATAACGCCTGCGGTATTTCTCAAACTTGTCTTTGCTCAGTTCCCGCAGCCCATATAAATTCATCATTCCCCTGCGGATGGCGAGGTCACCATAGCTGATCACATTTGGGCGGCAGAGCGAAAATATCAGCAGCATTTCCGCAGTCCACACACCAACGCCCTTGAGGGCCGTCAGTTTACTGATTATTTCCTCATCGGTCAGAACATGTAAAGTGCCAAAATCAACTGTTCCTGCTAAGGCCGCCTCGGCAATACCCGTGATATAGCCTGCTTTGCGATTGCTCAATCCGCACTCCTTGATGGCGCCGGCACCCGCCTGCATTATGCCCTCCGGTGTCAAAACACCGTTCATCAGCGCCCGCATTTTCACAGACACTGTCTGCGCCGCCTTGGCGGATATTTGCTGGCTAATGATACTTTGGACCAAGGCGGAAAAAACGTCGGGCGTTATTTCCCGTTCAATCCTGCCGATCTTCTCAATAGCCGCGCCCAATTTTTTATCTTTGCTTTTCAAATGGTCAATTTCCCCTTGACCATACTTAAATATCGGCATTATATCTTCCCTTCCAAACAGGTCCTTTTCCCTGTTATGAGAAACCATTAACAATCCCCTTGCTATTTCGCGCCCAAAATCATATAATAAATCTATCGGGCACATAGCCCTTTTTTATACAATACTGGGGAGTAGCCAAGCTGGTCAAGGCACCTGACTCTGACTCAGGCATTCGTGGGTTCGAATCCTCCCTCCCCAGCCATCATAGAATCCGGTCTGCGGAGGTCGGAAGTCTGTCTGACCTCTGACTTCCGCAGACAGACTTCTAATCCTGACTCACTAGCTCAACTGGCAGAGCAACTGACTCTTAATCAGTAGGTTCGGGGTTCGACTCCCCGGTGGGTCACCAGTTTTTCCAAGGCTTGCGGGGTTTTTGCCCGCAGGCTTTTTTGTCAATACTGTGCCAGGAACCCAAGGGGGTCAACGGCATTGTCGTTTACCCTGATTTCATAATGTACATGCGGCCCCGTGCTTCTGCCCGTACTCCCCAGGTATGCAATAATCTGACCTTTCCTGACCTGTTGACCTTCCGTAACAACCACCTGGGAATTATGCCCGTAGATGGTGGCAATGCCATTGCCGTGATCAATCTGGACCAAATTGCCATAGCCCCCGGACCAGCCGCTCTGTGCAACCCTGCCGTCGGCGGTGGCCACGATGGGAGTACCCAGGCTGTTGGCGATATCTATCCCCTGATGAAATTCACTGCCCTCACCCCAGGGAGAATTGCGCCAGCCAAAACCGGAGGTTACGTCGCCGCCAACGGGCCAGATGGACGGTTTACTTGCCAGGGCGTCAGCACTGCGGGCCGTCGTCTCCACCTCCGGCGCCTTTTTGCTTACAGCGGGCAAAAGCGGTGCAAAGTCAGCGGCATTGATGCTGTGCGCGCTGAGAGTTTGCTGGTAGTTTGCAAAAATTCCCGCCAAATATATGACAAGCAGGCCCATCAGCAAAGCAACCCACTTAAAGGACCGCAGGATCGTCCGCCGCCGGTTGTCCGTTTTCTGGTTACTTTCCGGGCCAAGAGAAGTTTCCATGGTATTTCCTCCTTTGAAGCGACATCTTCAATTAACATTTTATAACTTACATTATAACGCAAAACAGGCCTTTTTGTTGTCTTTATTTTAAACTGGTTGCCCCCTCAGTAGCTACTTGACGCAAAAAGTGAAAAGTGAGAACATAATACTGTCAAGGTATCCCTAAAGGAGATGGCTTTATTGAAGAATTTCACGCGACGCCGGCGCATATTGGCCGGCGCAATGGTTCTGGTATGCGCCATTGGTCTGTTGCTGGCCGCCGGGTACAACCGCCTGCCTGCCGCCTTTTGGAGCCGGTATATAAAAGAGCGGCCGCCGGTCAGCCTGACTGTTGCGCCCGTCGGCACGCTAAACAAACCGATTCGGATCGCCCGCACCGGCACTGTGGAAAGCGCCACCTCCATCCCCATCAATGCGGTCGCCTCGGGGCAAATCATCGAGTTATACATCAAGGAAGGGCAAGCAGTAAAAGCCGGCCAACCCCTGCTCAAAATTATGGCCGCTGCCCAACCGGCCGCAAGTGAAACGGTGGTTGCTCCCCAAAAGGCGCAGCCCGATTTGGCAAGTATGCAAAAAGAAGTCGACCGCCTGCAAAAACTGTACGATATCGGTGCGATTCCCCGCCGGCAATGGGAGGCGGCGGTGGCCCGTCTCCAGACAGAGAAGGAAAGGGTCTCCCAGGGAGATCCTGGCACCCGGGCTGTTCAGCCCGTGGTCAGCGGCCCCACCACACTTACGGCTCCCACCGACGGTATCGTCAGCGGTCTCAACGCCGCAGCGGGAAAACCGGTACAAGCCGGACAACAGCTGCTTTCCCTCGGCAGTGGTCAGGAAGTGGAAGTGGTAGTGCAACTCGGTCAAAATGATTTATATCTGGTCCATTTGGGCAGTGCGGTATTAATTGAAGCCGCTAATCAAACCATCCCGGGCCAAGTCACGAGAATCTCTCCCCAAATTACCGCCGACCAGCCCCCGGCTTTTCTCGCCCGTATCAAGCTTAACGGTAATACGGCGGGTCTGTTTAAGGCAGGGATGACGGTTAATGTCGGGCTTGATACCGGCAAGACCGCCAGTGTGCCCGCGATACCCGCAAACGCCATCCTGCACGATGACCGGCAGCGGCATTTTGTGTACGTGGCGGTTGGCGGTCAGGCAATCCTGCAGCAAATAAGTATCGGGGAAACCCAGAACGAGCTCACGGAACTGACCTCAGACCTCCCGCCGGAAAGTATGATCATCGTCGGCGGCACCCAGGGCCTAAAAAACGGCGATCCCATCACCGTAACCCCCTAAACACAGACATTAAGAAAACCGCTGCGCGGCTTTCGGGAATAGGAAATAGGGAGTGGGGATTCCGGGAAGGGATTTCCGGAGCAGGACTTGGCTCCCCAGCCGTCGCAAGCTACGCTTGCAGTAACGGCATATAGGGGCTCGAAGAATTTCCCACCCCGGGAATGCTTTCTTAAACGCTTATAAAAACAAGCAGGCCGCTCACCACAGCCTGCTTGTTTTTTTCTGCCCGCCATCCGCTAAAAGGGCAATTTATGGGGGCAGCATTGTTTCCGGCTATTCAATTTTAGCCTTGCCGATTTCCGCGCCGCCCCATTCCACCAGGGTAAATCCTTTTCTTTGCAAAGTTGGCAGCACTTGTTCCGGTAATTTTGCACGCTCGCCGATGTCATCGGCACGGGAGAATTCCATAAATACCCGGATGGTCGTATCGGCGGCCGGTGTCGTTGTCAGCACGGAAGTCCCGTCAATGTTGTCATTGACACGGAAATAGATAAAACAGTTCCGGTAGTTATTCAACGCCGGCAGCCAATAAACGATAAAATCATTTATTTCATTTTGGTTTAAACCAATCAGCGCCAGTTTGCTCTGCAGGAAGGAAACATAGTCTCCGCTTTTTACGTAAAAGCCGGATTTATACTGGTAATGCTCAGGAGAAAAGGTGTAAACCCCATCCCAGAACAGATATTTGTAGCTCCGCTTATCGCCAAGGTTTAATAAATCGCCGTTCGGCTCGGCAATAACCGTCCAATTGCCGTTATATGCCGGGTAAGTATTCAAAATCCTCCCTTTGAAACTGTGGGTCACTGATATTTGAGTCCTCTGCTCCGGATAAAGATAGATCGCCGGTTTCTTTAGAACAACCTCCGGTTCCAGCACCACTTCCAGGGGAGCGTCTTGCACATCGCTGAGGTTTATCGTCTTGTTATCATAGGCTGACGTAAATTCCAGCAGCGTATACTCTTGCAGCTGCTTTTCCGAAAGCGTGAAATCAAAGCTTGCCTGCTTGGCATCAAGAATAAGCTCTCCCTGAGCCCCCGATTCCCCGTCCTTCACCAAATAAATCCGATAGTTGTCGCATTCGATCCATTCGTTTATACCGCCGTATTTATATCTGAATACTTTGCCCCTGATCCTTTTCTTTCCTTCATTGCTTATCCCGCTGTCCCCGGTGTTTCCCTGCGCAAGCAATACAGGCGATACAATTTCCGGCTGCCCGGGAACTTCCCCTGTTCCGTCCTGGGCATAACAAGCAACGCCGAAAGCCAAAATGCACATAATACATAAAACCGCCCCAGACCAAAATGCCGATTGCCTCATCATCCTTTACCTCCCCCATCTACGACCTTATTCCATCATTAAGTTGAACGCGCATTTGCGGCAAAAGTAACGATTAGAAACCCGCTAAACTTTCACAAGTCCTCCTGTACAAATACAATGTCGTTTTTCCCCCGTTGTTTCGCCTCGTAAAGAGCCGCGTCCGCCTGACTGATAAACCAATCGGCGGATCGCCCCTTGTTCCCCCCGCTATACGCGACCCCGACGCTGATTTTCAGGGGGATTGGTTCCGCAAGACCGTCGATTATCAATGGATTTGCCTGCACGCTGGCATGAATCCGTTCAATTGTTTTTTGAATTTCCTGCCGGGTCTTCCCCTGAATAGAAAGCACAAATTCATCACCGCCAAAACGGCCAATTAAATCACAGGGCCGGGAGTGCTGCGCGATGGTTTGCACCAGGTGCTTAAGCGCTTCATCGCCAATCAGGTGTCCGTAGGTGTCATTTATATATTTCATATTATCCACATCAAGCATGGCAACCGAAAGCTCTCTCTGCTCCCGTCCGGTCCAGGCATGTTCCTGCTCCAGCCGCTGATAAGAAGCCCGCTTGTTTAAGCAGCCCGTTAAGCCGTCGGTAATCGCCAAATATTCATTCTGCTCCTTTAGCCGGCGTTCCTCCGCCAAACTCGTAAGCAGCATTTCCACGCCCTGGGCCAGCCGGCCGATCTCATCCTGCCTTTTTGCTTCATCTTCCAGGGCGGATACGGTTTCGCCCGCACTAATGTTTTTCAGTGTTCTCACAATATGGTTCAAGGGCCTGAACAGCTTAATGTGAAAATAAAGTATGGTGAGCGACGCAAACAGTAAACCCAGCCCAAAATTCAGCGTCGCCCCTTTCAGTGCAGCGGCGGCTTTATTTTTAACGGTCTGCGCATAGGCAATCGTTACCTCATTGGCTGCATCCACAAGGTTGAAAACCGCATCAAAGGCAGGGACGGATAAGTCCATTAACCGCTCTGCCGCTCCCGGGGGAACTTTCCCCTCAAAACCCGGGGTTATCAGCCCCTCCTGCACCGGCCGGTATACTTCATAGTAGCTATGATACACCCTGGCCTTTTCCGCGATAAGCTTATCATTATTAAGCTTGACGGCATCGGCTTCCATGCGCGACCATAAATAATCGGCTTTGGCCAGCAGCGCAATGGTTTTATGATACTCCTCAGTCGTCAACGGCGTCGGTTTGCTGATTGCGGCGGCAAATATGCTGCCGCTCTGCCCGATGAGAATGCGAAATTCCATGCTGTCTAATTGAAATTGATGACAGCGGTAAAATAACTCCCCCTCATACTCCATTTCGCCCAATTGAGCGATGGTGTTTTTTACCTGGTATATAAAGGCTATGGATTGGTTAAACCATTCCTTGCGCAGTTGTTCTCTGTTTTCTGCGACCCCGCCGCTTTGGACGTAATCAACCTTCTCCCGCAACTGCAAAAAGGCGTTATAGTTACTTCTCAGCTCTTCAGCCAGACCCGCGTCAATCCGTTCCAGTTGAGCAAGTCCGCCCGCAATATACTCATCCGCCGACTGGCGCCTCGTGACGATAAAATCTTTATCTCCTTCGGTAATCGGCTGATTACCTGCCAGGAACACATTGGTCCGTCCATGCTCAAAGGTAATTTCCCGGATCGCCGCAGATAATTGTACCGAACATTGACTGGCCGCAAAAATACGTTCGGCCCGTCGGTTATTCCCGAAAGCGTTAAACAGCAAAATTGTCAACACCACGATTAAGACCACATTTGTCAGCAGAACACAGACCGTGAGCGTTATTTGTAATGAAAATGCTGCAGGTTTGTATTTCATGACAATGTGCCCTCCTCCAAAGCGAGCAAAACGCGGTTCAGAATCACTAATGATTAAAACCGCGTTATATGCCCGGCCCGCCCGGGAAAATCCTCTTTAGATATTTCCATAATAATTACCAAATTCCTTCAATTTTCCCACAGCACGCTACACTGACTGCCGGCCGGTCTTTATCCTTTCCTCCGGCTGGTCCACCGAAAAGTATATTGACAAAAAATACGGAATTTGATAGCTTGTATATAAATGGAGACTTGATTCAGGTGGGGTTTTAACCCCATCTGAAT
>DHRA01000087.1:25229-29565 GCA_002411145.1 Firmicutes bacterium UBA5324
GAGTTTTAGAGCGGGTTAGTCATCGGATAAATGGTTAAATGCGTCGATTAGGACATACACACTGCATTATGACGCTGCAGAGAGCTGTTGTTGCTGAGAAACAGTGCGCAGAGCAGTTGTGAACTCACTCTTGAACAGTCAGCCGAAAGCTCTGCCCTTTCGTGACGGCAAGGCGATTAGGTTAGACCGGGCCTCTCTCCGTTATTATGAAAAGCATCAGTCTTTTTTTAACTGATGCCCAGAGTGATGTGTTTCATATCACCAAGAGTGGTACCACGGAAGTTCGCAGCTTTCGTCTCTTAGCAAAAAATTGCTCAGGGGCGGAAGCTTTTTTAACGCTTTCCGCAAAACCGGCAAAGCGAAACTCCCCTTATCCCTTTTATAAATAAACTACTTAAATTTGTTAAGGAGGTTGCCATGAAACTCGCTTTTTCAACCCTTGGTTGCCCCGATTTCAGTTGGACTGATATTTATTCCCTGGCCAAGGACTTTGGTTTTGACGGTATTGAAATTCGCGGTTTGGGCAATGAAATATTTGCCGTCCAGGCCCAGCCCTTCACCGCGGCCCAAATCCCGCAAACGGTCAACAAGCTCTCGGAACTGCGTCTGGAGATCCCTTGCCTTTCTTCCGGGTGCTGTTTGAAGTTCGCGGAAAAAGCGGAAGAAAACCATCAGGAGATTGTGCAATATATTCAGCTGGCCGCCGCCCTTGGCACGCCCTATATCCGGCTGCTCGGCGACCTTGAACCCCGGCCCGACGGCGAAGTGGATGACGCGGTAGTCCTTGCCGCCCTGAGACGTCTGATTCCCATCGCCGAAGAAAAGGGCGTAACCCTGCTGGTCGAAACTAACGGTGTGTATGCCGATACCGCCCGTCTCTGCCGGCTGCTTAACGAGGTGGCAAGCGATGCCGTGGCCGCCCTGTGGGATCTGCATCATCCCTACCGTTATGGCGGTGAGACACCGGGAAAAACGGTACAAAACCTGGGCGCCTATATTAAATATGTGCATATAAAGGATTCGGTTATCGAAAACGGCGCCATCCGCTATCGCATGATGGGTGAAGGAGACCTGCCCATTGACGACATGATGCTGGCCTTAAGTTCCATAAAATACAGCGGCTATATATCCCTGGAGTGGGTTAAGCGCTGGGCCGCCGACCTGGACGACGCCGGCGTAGTGTTTCCGAATTTCGCCAACTATATGAGCCGTTTTATCGAAAAGGATGCGGCGAAAGGACGGCTCTTCGACAATAACGCGAAAACCGGCAAATATGTCTGGGAAAAGGACACGCTCATTGATCTGACCTTTCCGCAGGTGCTCGACCGGATGGTTAATGAATTTCCCGAGCAGTATGCTTTCCGCTATACCACCCTGGATTATACCCGCACCTATGCGGAATTCCGGGACGATGTCGATACCTTTGCCCGTGCTTTGATCGCCCTGGGGGTTAGACAGGGTGACCATGTTGCCATCTGGGCGACAAACGTTCCCCATTGGTATATTACCTTCTGGGCAACCACGAAAATCGGCGCGGTACTGGTCACGGTAAACACCGCCTACAAAATTCACGAGGCGGAATATCTGCTCCGTCAGTCGGATACGCATACCCTTGTCATGATCGACGGTTACAAGGATTCCGACTATGTCGCGATTATCAGGGAACTTTGCCCCGAACTGGAAACGGCGGAAGCGGGAAAACCGCTGCATATAAAACGTCTGCCTTTCCTGCGCAATATTATTACCGTTGATTCCCGGCAGAAGGGCTGCCTAACCTGGAAGGACGCCATCGCCACGGCGGAAAAGGTGCCCGTGGAAGAAGTCTACCGCCGCGAACGCGCCATTAACAAACATGATGTCTGCAATATGCAGTATACCTCGGGAACCACCGGCTTTCCCAAGGGCGTCATGCTCACCCACTACAATGTGGTGAACAACGGCAAAAATATCGGCGACTGCATGGATCTGTCCACCGCCGACCGCATGATGATCCACGTGCCCATGTTCCACTGCTTCGGCATGGTGCTTGCCATGACGGCCTCCATGACCCATGGTGTCACCATGTCTCCCATGCCTTACTTCTCCCCCAAGCTGTCCCTGGATTGCATCAACCGGGAAAAAATCACCTGCTTCCACGGGGTCCCCACCATGTTCATCGCCATGCTGGGGCATGAGGATTTCCCCAAAACAGATTTTTCCCACATGCGGACCGGCATTATGGCCGGCAGCCCCTGCCCCGTCAAGGTCATGCAGGATGTTGTGGATAAAATGAATATGAAAGAAATTACCATCGTCTTCGGGCAGACCGAGTCTTCACCCGGCTGTACCCAGAGCCGGGTCGATGATTCCATCGAATTACGGGTCACCACCGTCGGACGCAATTTGCCCGGCGTTGAGTGCAAGATTGTCGATCCCGAAACCGGCGCGGAGCTACCCGACAATGTGGACGGTGAATTTATCGCCCGCGGCTATAACATCATGAAGGGTTACTATAAAATGCCGGAAGCAACAGCGGCGGCCATCGACAAGGACGGCTGGCTTCACACCGGCGACCTGGCAAGACGGGACGAAAACGGGTACTACCGCATTACCGGGCGTTTGAAGGACATGATCATCCGGGGCGGGGAAAATATCTATCCCAAGGAAATTGAAGACTTTATCTACACACATCCCAAAGTCAAGGACGTGCAGGTCATCGGCGTGACGGACAAACAGTACGGCGAAGAGATTATGGCCTGTGTTATCCTCCAGGATGGCGTAACAATGACGGCCGACGAACTGAAGGATTTCGTTCGCTCCCACATGGCCAAGCATAAAACCCCGCGTTATGTCGATTTTGTCACCGAATTCCCCATGAATGCCGCCGGCAAAATCATGAAATATAAGATGCGCGAACAGGCCGCCGAAAAACTGGGCTTACAAACAGACGCCAACGTGGAAAATGCCTAACAAAAAAAATAATCTAACGCAGAGCCGCTCCATTTATACTTTCCAATACGTTTAGAAAACCGCAGCGCGGCTTTCGGGAATAGGAAAAGCTGCTGCCCTGAAAAACATAAGCGCCGGCTTCGTCATTTTGACGATCGCCGGCGCTTATGTTTTTAATTCTGAAAGTATTGTTCGATGCCGTTAAAGATGCCCACCGCCGCCTTTTTGTTGAAACTGCGGGTTGCGAGCAGTCTTTCTTCCCGGGGATTGGATATGAAGGCTATTTCCGTTAAAATCGCCGGCATCCCGGCGTGTTCAAGGACGTAGAAGTCGTTTGTCTGAATACCCCTGTCATCCAGCCTGAGCTGGGCGACCATATTCCCTTGTACTAACTGGGCCAACTGCATGTTATCCCCCGTAGTGTCGGAAAAATACGTGGTTGTTCCGCCGGCGTCCCCATCAAAAGAATCGGCGTGGATACTGATAAAAAGATCGGCGTTATTCCTGTTTGCCACGTTAATCCGGGCTGCCAGTTCCTCAGCATCGGAAGCCCCGTTGAAAGCCACATCCCTGTCCGCGGATCGCGTCATGATCACGGTGGCCCCGTCATTGGCCAGCAGTCTGCGCAACTCTTGCGCAATCGACAAGGTGACCTGCTTCTCCATAATATTCTCCGGACCGATTGCGCCTGTATCACTGCCGCCGTGGCCCGGGTCAACCACGATTATTTTTCCTTGCAGCGGCCTGAGCTGGCCGGTACGCTGATTCGTCCCATATGTAACCAGCGTATCCATGGTCACCCGGTCTGTTGGATAACCGGATGCCGCATTGGCAACAGCCAAGGGGGCCAGTCCGCACATGGACAGCAGAATTACTCCGCAGGAAATAGCCCGTTGTATCATTGTTTTCATTTTTGCACCTTTTAATAAATGATGTAGTGACATCACAATTATATGTCCGGTGGGAACTGCGAAGCAAACGTAATATTTTCCTCCTCCTTTGAAATATCGCGGACATTAACATCACTTAAATTTCATTTATGATCAAGACCATGAGCGTGGCAAATGCAACCGCAAATGTCAATGCTTCATAGGTAGTCATAGGCGCCACCCCCTTCCTAAAAAGGGTGTGGGCTAACCGTCCCCCGAGCAGCCTGTACGACTATTATAATATAATCTTCCAGGTGAGTAAGAAGAAAATTCTGCTACCCGTTTTACACAGTGCCGCCTTCACGTAATGAGGGCGGCCTTTTTTTATTTCCCCGCCGCGCAGTCCGCGGCTTCCTGGCCGTCGCCAGGACCGTGCGGCTCTCCATCCGGACAAAACAAAAAGAGCCGGCACAGCGCCAAAGCGCAGTGCAAGCCCGGGGCAGATTGTATATTTACCCAATTTCGAAGACACCCACTTC
>DHRA01000064.1:0-1770 GCA_002411145.1 Firmicutes bacterium UBA5324
GCGTAGCCGGACGAGTTCACTGACGGTAGACCCATGGCAAATCAGCGGGTCACCCGCGCCCAATTCTCGTTAATAATCCTGCCGATAATCTCTTTGGCCTCCCTGTCGGGATGCAACCCATCCACAGCGAAACGCTCAGGCAGCAGGCCGGATTGATCGGTAAGAAACGGTTCAACATCAATGTAATACCTTTGCTGCCGGATAAATTGGTTCACCACTGCCATCTCCCGCTGCCAGTACGGCGCCGTCTCCTCGCCGAAAGCCCGGAAAATTGCCTCCGGATTAATGGGCGGCAAGGTGAGAAAAACCGGCCGGATATTATGTTCGATACACTGCTCCCGCAGCGCTGTCAGCTCCCGTACCACCTGCTGTCCCGTCACCCCCCCGCGAATACTGTTGGTCCCGCCGAGAATGATAAGATAGCGTGGCTGAAAAGGCAAAACTTCGGCTGTAAAACGTTCATTCATCGTTTCCGTGGTATCGCCGCTGCGGCCCAGATTCATCACCGGAAAATTCAAATAGGTTTCGAAACTATATGCCGGATCGGCGGGTGAATAGGAAATGGCACCCCCTCCATGGGTAATGCTGTCGCCAAAACAAGCGGCGTAATTCCCCCGGTTCCAATCCACCGTAAATTTCCCCGCGTCGGAATAAACCCCGAGGGGATTGTCCTCTTCATCAAATCCTCTCACTCGCCAGTAATAGGTGCCGGGCTGAATGCGCGCGATGTCGTCATAGATATCATATCCCGGCCCCTTCTTTTCCCAGATCCGGTAGCGGGAGGGAGTTGTGCCGTTGGGGTTCTCCGGCAGCTGGCTGCATAATTCCACTTCATAAACCGCGGCCCCCGGGACCGGAATCCAGGCATATACCGGGTACAACGGAGTCGGCTGATCATCGCTGTTCATATCCGCGGTCAGGAAGGGTTTCAACGGCGGCACAACCGACGTATCCACATGGATGAGCCGGGCATCCGAAAAAACACCCAGCGGATTGCCGTAGTAGTCAAGGGCCCGCACCCGCCAGTACAGGCTTTCCCCGGTAAACCATGACAAGTCGGCTATATACCCATTTTTATACACCTCACGGGAGGACCATACGCTATGACTGGAAAGCTCCGTGCCGTCAGGGTTTTCCGGCGGCTCCTGCAAAAATTCTATCTCATAGCAAACAGCGCCTTCCACCGTTGTCCAGCTTAACAACGGATAACGGCTGGCCGGATTTGCAGCGGGATACACGCTAATTGCGGAAGGTTTCAAGCTTGCCGTCCCGTTGGCGGAAACCCGTCCGCCGGACTCAGAATCCATCCCTCCGGCAGGGTTGTCCCCCTGCCGCGGATTGTGCAAGATGGAAGGAGCACCGCTTTGCGGGGTCTCCAGGGAAAGTCCTTTCTGGGGATAACTTAATCGTTCAATCACCCGGCTCCAATAGACCGGTTGTTTGCTTGCCCGCTCCGCCCCCTGCAAGAGGGGCGTATTTTCGTCCGGCGCCAGAGCCGTGCCAAAGTCAACGGACAGGCATAATATAATTAAGGCGCCAATCTTTTTTCTCGATAATCGCAAGTACTCACCACCTTGGTCTGCTTTGCCATCAGCGGCGCGGTTTGCGCGACCGGATTCTTGCCGGAAGGGATCGACAAAATTAAACTGCAATGACTATTGCAGTTTAATTATACCCAATCCGGTTGTAAAAAACATCTCCTTTTGGGGTTATCCAATTTCGAAGACACCCACTTCTATAAGTGGGTGTTACCTTGTTATTCTCTTCAGG
>DHRA01000064.1:1915-2446 GCA_002411145.1 Firmicutes bacterium UBA5324
GGCGTAGCCAGACAAGTTCACTAGCTTTGTTCATAGGCCGCCTTGATGGCGCCTATATTGAGGAGCGGCTGCTGACCTTTCGACGGCGGCAAGCTCTGCGTAGCTGCCGCGGGTTTTATATTACTGATATAGAGCACCGAAACAATTAACGACTGTTCTATGACTTGCATTTGCTGTTCAACCACGTATACGGAGTTTTTCTCCACCCATTGGTTGACCGTTTCCACAACCTGTATGGGAGCACCAAAAAACATACGCATTTTTTGCCGTTGCTGCAACATTTTGACCTGCGATTCATCCAACAACCCCGCCACCTCCGTTAATAGTGATACTAGATCGTATAGTAGTTTGCTATTCCTATCGTAAAAAACACAGAAAAGCTTTAATCCTGAAATAATGGGAAAAGTCAAAAAAATATAAATTATTTAGCAGGAAAACCCATAAATATATGGAATATATTTATTTTCTTGACATTTTTATTTCCGCAGTTTATAATAGTCACATACGACGCGGGGTGGAGCAGCTGGCAGC
>DHRA01000064.1:2557-27620 GCA_002411145.1 Firmicutes bacterium UBA5324
GCTCGTCGGGCTCATAACCCGAAGGTCGCAGGTTCAAATCCTGTCCCCGCAACCATGATCTTTCAGGTCCGCTTACCGCAGGGCCTTTTTTATTTTGTCTCCGCGCTATTTCACATAATCATCACACACTTTTGCTATAATTAGGTAGAAGTATATAAAGAAAGGCGTGTGAACAATGGGATTTAGACATGGTCAACTGATTTTAATTTATTTACTGGGCATCATGCTGGCTGTCGGTCCGGTGGCCGCAGCGGCGCCAAAAACCCCTGATCTGGAAGCCCAGTTACGCAGCAAAACAAGCAGTTTTCAGGGGAAGGTGGGTATTTACATAAAGGATCTGACCACCGGTAAAGAGGTGAATATTAACGGGAACGAGGTTTTTCCCACCGCCTCAACCAGCAAGGTAATCGTCACGCTGGCCGCCTACAAGTATCCAAACCGCATTCCCGCAGAAAACCGCGCCCATATGCCCGCCCTTGTATCGGATATGATAATTTACAGCAACAACGAAGCCTTCTGGGAACTGGCCGAGCAACTGGGCAGCCCCACGCTGGAAACAACCTGCCGCGATCTGGGTCTGCGCAATACCGCCATTCATAACGATGCCGCCTACCAGCGCACGGGCTATCACAGCATAACCACCCCCCGCGATATGGGGAAAGCGCTGGAAGGTCTGCTCCGGGGCCGTTACATCGGCAATAAAAACAGTAAAACCGTTTTACGGTTGATGGAAAACGGCGTCTATAATGAAGAAATCCCCCGTCGCCTGCCACCGAACACACCGGTGGCGCATAAACCCGGCGAATTGGACGACATTCTTTGCGATGTCGGAATAGTCTTTAACGCCCAACGTCCTTATTTGATTTCCGTCTATACCAAGAGCAACGCAGGCAGCACCGCGGCCAGCAATATGATTGCCGATATCGCCGCCATCACGGACAAGTATTTTTCGTCCCAGTCACGCCGCTCCCTGCCGGATACTTTCCGCAAAAATATCCCCTGATATACTGCCCCCATAGGAATAGCCCCGTGAACATTCACGGGGCTATTCCTATGGGGGCAGTATTTGCGAAATAAAAAAGGACCGACTCCGTCGATAATCGAAGCAGAGTCGGTCCGCTGACAGGTATAAGTACTTTGTACTTAGTATAACATATGCAGTAAAAATGTAAATAGCAATTCATGATTTTTTATACAAAATACAAAATACGGCTTTAGGTGTTCCGGATATGCAGGTTGGGAAAACGCGCCAGTTCCGCTTCCGACCAGCCCTTACGCTGGAATAATTCCGGCGGTAAACCGCCTTGTCTTTTTGCCGTTCTGCGCTGACAGTTTATCCAATACAACAACCATAACTGAACAAATTTCAGCAGGGCCTCTTTCCGGTACGCATTATCCGGTATCTGCGTCCACTGGCCATAGAGTTGAGCAACCCAATGACCCGTACTGATCTGACCGTCCCGGGTTACGACTGCGCCCAAATGCAAAAGCCGGTCAAGCAAGCGGTGCAACACAGTCTGATAAGACTTTATCGCTCCATCCGTCAGACCATACTTTAATTCCCGCTGCATACACAGGCAGCCCAGTTCCAGCACGGGGAAAAATATATGGCCGTATTCGGCAACCGTCTTGTCGCGGATGGCAAAGCTGATGACGTCGAACAACTCATCAAGACAAATGGTTGATACCGCCTCATCCGGCAAGTTGTCCTCCGTGGCCCGTACCATATAATTGATAATTTTCCCCAGACTCCCTTCGTCCTGCTGCAAAACTGCTGTTTTCGCCGCTTCACCCCAGATATGTAAAGTGTTTTTTACCTCTGCCGACCCTTCCCGGGCCAATATCGTTCTGCTGGTTTCCAACAATAAATCGAGAATTTCCGGTGAACCCGTCCGCACACTTTTTAGCAACATGTCCTGCACCGGCAGGTGAATGAGCCGGCCCGCAGCATCCTGGGACTGCCGCAGCCTGGCGGTAATTTCCCGGACAAGCCCGCTATCCTGACGCTTTATCACCCCTTGCCCCAAACTGCCGATAGCCCGCAACATACTATGTTGCTGCCGGGCCAGACCTTTACCGAAACATTTTGGGACCAGGAGAAAAATCTGATCAAGTATTTTAGACGTAAAATAATATCTCCGTTCCCGCAAGGCCAACAGCCCGTAAAGGGTAAATTGGCGCAGAATATCGTCAAAGGCCTCCTCATTTTTCTCCACCACTTCGCGGGCGGCCACACGCAGGGCAACCACCATCTCTCCGGCTAGTTCGGGATACGGCGTAATGGTGGCGGCGTATATGCCCGCCAACTCCCGGTAAATATCCGCATTCAATCTGGCATTTTTCGCTGTGCCCCGGAAGTATTCACCCACAAATAATTTTATCGTTTCCGACCCCCGCTGTGCCAGGGTCGGATTCTCCGCCGCGATCGCCTTCTTTATATTGTTACAAAGTGCGCGCCAGTCCGCCAGCAGGATCTTTGCGGGGCGGCCTTTTTTCAGATGCGCGAGAAGGTTCTTTCCAACGTTTGCAATTTCTTCTTCGGGATGCCTTCGCAGCCTGATCATTTTGTATACATAAAAGACACCCACCGCCACGAGCACAGCTGCCGTAATTTTCGCCATCCACATAACATACCCCTCTCTTTCCCCGTTTATTATACCACAAGCAAGGGACAAATCCTGCTTGCCAGGAAGAAAGAAAGGCTATGGTCGATGGAAGAGAATAAAAAACCACCCGCTTTCGGGTGGTCAATTACTGTCGCTTTATCCTATATTACCCGGGCCTCGCCCTTGTAGATCAAGCCGCGCAGCGGATCCACCGTGGCGATCATGCCCTGGGTAAGAATCTCCAGGGCTCCCTCCGCACCGACAATGACCGGCAAACCTAAATTCAAGCCAACAATAGCCGCGTGGGATGTTAACCCGCCCTCTTCCACCACAATGGCGGCGGCCTGCCGCATAAAAGGCATGAAATCCGCATCGGTGGAATCGGAAACTAAAATATCCCCGGCCCGGAATTTCGCGGCGGCCTCTTTGAGGGTCCGGGCCAGACACACCCGGCCCGTCGCTCCCTGGCTGCCGATACCCACTCCCCGGATTAACACGGCGCCCACCACATGCACTTTAATAAGGTTCGTGGTGCCCGGCACGCCTACCGGTACCCCGGCGGTAATCACCGTGAGATCTCCTTCCTGCAATAAACCGGCCTTTAAGCCGCAGTTTACCGCAGTTTCAATCATATCATCCGTGTTTTTTGCGCGTTGCCCCAGCAAAGGAAAAACGCCCCAGGTTAACTGCAACCGGCGCATGGTACGGGCATTGGGCGTCACCGCGATAATCGGCACACCGGGGCGGTACTTTGATACCATGCGCGCCGTGTAGCCTGATTCCGTGGAAGTTACCACCGCGGCCGCGCCTAAGCCAAGGGCGGTTTGCACACTGGCGCGGCTAACCGCATCAGTCGTGGTGGCATGTGCGGCCACGCCCCTTTTCCGCAATAATTCCCGGTAATCCAGCACCTCTTCCGTGCGGTCCGCGATCCGGGCCATCGTGCGCACGGCTTCGATGGGGTATTTGCCCGCCGCCGTTTCTCCCGACAACATAATGGCATCCGTACCGTCAAAAATCGCATTTGCCACATCGCTGGCTTCCGCGCGGGTCGGCCGGGGGTTGCGCATCATGGAATCAAGCATCTGGGTCGCAGTGATTACCGGTTTCCCCGCCCGGTTGCATTTTTCAATTATGCGTTTTTGCACAATGGGTACTTCCTCCGCGGGAATCTCCACACCGAGATCTCCCCGGGCCACCATGAGGCCGTCCGCCACTTTTAGTATTTCATCAACATGGCTGACCCCCGCCTCATTTTCTATCTTGGCAATAATCGCAACATCGGCGCCGGTGTCCTCCACCAATTTACGAATGACCAGCACATCAGCCGCTTTTTGGACAAACGAAGCGGCAATGAAGTCCACACCCGCTTCTATGCCGAAATTAATATCGGCCAGATCCTTTTCGGACACGACAGGCAAAGAAACCGCAACCCCGGGTATGTTAACCCGTTTACGATCGCTTAAATCACCGGGATTCTTCACCATACACCGAATATCGGTATCCGAAATAATATCGACAACTTCCAGTCCCACCAGACCGTCATCCAATAAGACGGTGCTGCCGGGTTTAACGTCCTGTGGCAAATGGTCGTAAAAAACAGTGACAATCTCCCGGGTTCCTTCCACTTTACGGATGGTTAAAGTAAAAAAAGCTCCCTCTTCAAGGGATATTTTTTTGTCTTTGAACGTGCCAATACGAATTTCCGGGCCTTGCGTATCCAAGAGCACAGCCACCGGCCGGTCCAGGGCCGCAGCTGTCTTCTTAACTGTTTCAATACGGGTCAGATGTTCCGCGCGGCTGCCGTGGGAAAAGTTTAAGCGCGCCACATTCATGCCGCTTTTAATCATTTCCCCGATGGTTTCCCGTTGTTCACTGGCCGGACCGATCGTACACACAATTTTCGTTTTCGGCACATTAATCCCCCCTGCGCCCAACGGCGGGCCGTCAAGCCGAAAATATCCCGTCTCTTATCCTCAGTTATCGTGACACCTTATCCCCGGGCCAAAACACCCCGTGTTCAAAGGGAGGAGAACCGCCAGATCTTCACCCTTGTACCGCTTGGACAGGGCCCTTCACTTTACCCGTTCGCAAATAATACCGTGAGCCTCCTCGGCCTCGGATTCCGGTACAAGAATCTCATGTAACCCCTCTCCGGCATTATATAGGCCAACAGCGCGGATTTGTGACAAAATACCCTCTTCTGTCAAAATATTTTTTAACCGCTCTGCATGATGTTTATTACTCGCAATATAAACCACAGTCCACATAACAGGAGATGCCTCCTAAACTATTTTTTTCCATGTTTGCTTTTCTGTTCAATTCATCCGCTATGACATAGACTGCCTTGCGCTACTCTCCTTTATACCCGGATGTGCGTAAAATAATCATGGGATACAAAGTTTGCGTCTCACTAAGGCTCACTTATAATTAGACATTCGTTTTCAAAACCCTGCCCATAATTAATTAATATTTTTACTTTCCTCAAAAAAACGTACGGGGATTGTACAGGAACTCCCCTTGCGGTTTATACTATAATAAAAAGCCGGCATATCTTTAGGAGGTCAAAATGCGTAAATTTATCCTGGCCCTGCTTATGCTCGTTTGCACCTGGGTTATTGGTCCGGAAATACCGATCATCTATACAAGTTTACATGTGCAGCCACAGCCCGCCGATGTTTTAATTATCCCCGGCGCCCGCCTTTGGGGCAGCCAGCCCAGCGCCTTGCTGCAAGCAAGATTGGATAAGGCCGTGGAATTATACCAGGCGGGCTACGCCGCCGGCATTATCGTCAGCGGCGCCCGCGGCCCCGATGAACTAGCCTCCGAAGCTGCCGTCATGCGCAATTATCTGCTTACGCGGGGCATACCCCCGGAAGCCGTTTATCCGGAGGACCAATCCCGCAATACCATCGAAAATCTGGTCTATAGTCAAAAAGTTATGGAACAGCAGGGCTGGCATTCAGCCATCGTCGTAACCAACCCGTTTCATATTTACCGCTGTCTGATCATTGCCAGGGAAATCGGCTTATCGGCCACCGCCGCTTCCTCTGTCAGCCATCCCGGTTTTTCAGCATCCTATCTATTATCAACCACCAAGCAATATCTGCGCGAAAGTTTGGCGGTTACCAAGCATTACGTTTTCTCCCGTTAAAACTTAAGTAACTACGACTGCCGCTGATATGGGTATCTGTAAAAAAACCGCGGCGCGACTTTTAGGAGCCAGAAGTCCGGGGTGGAGATTTCCGGAGCGGGACTTTGACCCCCAGCCGTCGCAAGCTCCGCTTGCGGTAACGGCATAGGGTCTCGTCCAGAGCGTAGGAATTATCCCCCCCAGCGGATATGCTTTCTTACGCTAAAAAAGAAACTGCTTTCGCGCAGTTCCTTTTTTAGCGTAGAAAACACCCCTCAGTCCGGCCCTTACCCGCCTTAAAGTTTCTCCATTACCGGTTTGCCGCTGCCTTAAATTTCGCCGTGCCGGTCCCCAGTATTTCTTCCAGCCTCGTCACCAGTTGCGCCTGGGCGGCGACATTCATGGTCCGGGGCAGCACCCGGTTTACTTTTTCATCGGTAAAACAGAGTTGTACCGGAAGATCACCGGGAAACTCCCGCAATATATTGTACAAAGTCTGCAGCACACCGTCCTCAGCCGTATGCCGGGTGATCTTGACAAACAAGCGCTCATACTCCAGGGATAGCCCGGAAGTTTCCTCCTTGCCCGCGTCCTGTCCGGCGGAAACTTCCCTGATGAGCCGGATATTTTCCGCAATCAGCTTTACCCCCTCGTCCTGATGATTGACCCTGCCCGCCACCATCAGCGGCTCGTCGCTGGACAGCAGGAAACCGGCCTGTTGATAGACGCGGGGGAAAACCACCACTTCAATACTCTGCGTAAGGTCCTCCAATTGGATAAAGGACATTGTATCACCGGATTTTGTAATAATTTTCCGCTGATCCACGATAATACCGGCAACCGTGCGTTTCTGACCTTCCGCCACGCCTGTCAGCGCGTCAATGGCGGTCACACGCCCTTTCAGCAGCCCAGCATATTCGTGCAAAGGATGCCCGGTAATGTAAAAGCCCAGCATTTCCTTCTCATAGGCTAAAAGCTGCGCCGTATGCATCTCATCAACGGCGGGCAGTTGCAATTCCCCCGCCTCACCATCATCACTGAAATCAAATAGGGCCGTTTGTCCGGTCAACCTGTCGCGATAAGCGGCCTGGGCATATTCCCCCAGCTGATCCAGCACCTGCAGGAGCGGCAGCCGCTTGCCGTGCAGTGTATCAAAGGCGCCGCATTTAATCAGACTCTCCAGCACCCGTTTATTCATCGTCCGTGGATCGGTGCGGCGGCAGAAATCGAATACGGAAGCAAAAGCGCCCCCGTCCTGCCTGGCCTGCACAATGGAGTCAATGGCCGCTTTACCGACATTCTTTACCGCGGCCAAGCCGAAGCGAATATCGCCGCCCACGACCGTAAAGCTGGTTCCGCTGGCGTTGATATCCGGCGGCAGCACCTTGATGCCCATATGCCTGCATTGTTCAATATAATAAGCAATTTTTTCATTGGTGGCCATCACGCTGGTGAGCAGGGCCGCCATATATTCCTGGGGATAATTCGCTTTCAAATAAGCGGTTTGATAAGCCACTACGGCATAGGCCGCGCTGTGGGATTTATTAAAACCGTAATCTGCAAAATGCGCCATCAAATCGAAAAGTTCCCCGGCCAGGGCACGTTCTATGCCGCGCTCCACCGCACCGGCCAAAAAGTTTTCCCGCTGCGCCGCCAGTACTTCCGGTTTCTTTTTCCCCATGGCCCGGCGTAGCAAATCCGCTTGTCCCAGGCTGAAGCCGGCCATGATACTGGCAATTTGCATTACCTGTTCCTGATAAAGAATTACCCCAAAGGTATCCTTTAAAACGGGCTCCAGCAACGGGTGCATGTAGTGCACCTTTTTCTTGCCATGCCGTCCCTGGATAAAATCATCAACCATGCCGCTGCCCAAAGGACCGGGCCGGTAAAGCGCCACCAGCGGAATCAAATCTTCAAACCGCTCCGGTTTCAGCTCTTTAATGAGGTTAGTCATGCCGGCGCTCTCCAACTGGAATACGCCCGCGGTTTCACCGCTGCTCAGCAGGGCCGCCGTTTGGGGGTCGTCCAGGGGGATTTTTTCCAGCTCGATTTCTCGCCCCCGGTTATGCTTAATATTGTCCAGGGTATCACCGATGACCGTCAGGGTACGGAGCCCCAGTAAATCCATCTTCAGCAGCCCCAGTTCCTCCACCCGGTCCTTATCATACTGGGTGGCTACAATGCCGTCACCGGTGCGGTGCAACGGCACATAACGCGCTAAAGGTTCTTTCGATATTACCACCCCGGCTGCATGGGTGGAGACATGACGCGGCATACCTTCCACCGCCATGGCAATGTCCAGCAGACGCCGGGCCTCAGCGTTTCCCGTATACTCCTGTTTTAATTCCAGACTGATTTCCAGAGCCCGGCTTAAGGTTATGCCCAGCTCATTGGGCACCAATTTGGCAATCCGGTCCACCGCGGCATAAGACATCCCCAAAACACGTCCGACATCCCGAATAGCCGCTTTAGCCGCCATGGTGCCAAAGGTGGCAATTTGCGAAACCCGCTCTTCACCATAAAAGGAAACAACATAATCGATAACCTGCTGTCGTTTTTCATAACAAAAATCTATGTCTATATCGGGCATGCTTACCCGTTCCGGGTTGAGAAAGCGTTCAAACAGCAACCCGTAGCGCAAAGGGTCCACATTGGTAATCCGTAAGACGTAGGCGACCAGACTGCCCGCCGCCGAACCCCGTCCCGGACCCACCGGAACGCCATGTTCCCGGGCATAGCGGATAAAGTCCCAGACAATTAAAAAATACCCGGAATAGCCCATCTTTTTAATAACATCCAGTTCGTACCGCAAGCGCTGTTCAATTTCCGGCGTTACCTGCGGATACCGGTCCGCCAGTCCCCGCCGGCAAAGCATTTCCAAATAACCGTCCGCATCAAGACCCTCCGGGACGGGATAACGGGGGAGGTGCAGTGTGTTAAAATCCAGTTCCACGTTACACCGTTCCGCGATGCGCAGTGTATTAGCCAGCGCTTCCGGACAATGGCCGAACAGTCCGGCCATTTCTTCCGCCGAACGCAGGTAAAACTGATCGGTGCCAAAGCGCAGCCGGTTTTCATCGGTGAGCACTTTACCCGTTTGAATGCAGAGCAGCACATCATGATACTCCGCGTCTTTCCGGGCTAAATAATGCAAATCGTTGGTGGCCACCAGAGGGATCTCCAGCTTCTGCGCCATCTCCGTCAAAGCCTGGTTAACCGCCGGCTGTTCCGGCAATCCATGCTCCTGCAGTTCCAAAAAGAAATTCCCTTTGCCGAAAACAGACTGGTATTCCAGCGCGGTCCTTTCCGCCTCTTCCCGCAGCCCCCGCAGCAAAAGACCGGGTATTTCACCGCCGAGACAGGCGCTAAGCGCAATCAGCCCTCCGCTGTACCGGCGGAGCAATTCCTTATCCACCCGCGGACGGTAATAAAACCCCTCGGTAAAGGAGAGGGACACCAACTGGATCAGGTTTTGATAGCCTTCGTTGTTTTCCGCCAGCAAAACCAAGTGGCAATAAGCCCCTTCGCCCCGCTGGGTTTTATCAAAACGGCTTTGCGGAGCCACATACACTTCGCAGCCTAAAATCGGCTTAATGCCCTGTTTTTTGGCTTCTTTATAGAAATCCACCACCCCATACATGACACCATGATCGGTAATCGCCAGGGCCGGCATGCCCAGTTCCTTCGCCCGTGCGATTAAGCGGGGAATCCGGCCGGCGCCGTCCAGCAGACTGTATTCAGTGTGGCAATGTAAATGGACAAAATTACCCTGACTAGCCAAGTCTGTTTTTTTATTCATGCAACTCCAGGATCACCTCCGTATTACCGCCGGCAGTTCTCTCTGACTACCCTTATTCTATTACCTTTCGACATACTTCCGCAAGCTAATTTACGCCGGGGTATCATCAACTTATTTTCCTTGTCCAGATCCCATATCCTTCATGTCATTACAGAGAACTTAGTAAAATCGATAAAATTTTGTAGCAGAAAACCCCTCCCGGAGCCTCATATTTCACAACTAAGTTATTCTCTTTTAACAATAAAGCTTTGCCGATGGGGGAAAAAATGGAAATATCTCCCCCCTTCACCGTTGGTTCAGACGGCGTAATCAGGCGAAAATCGCTCATGGATTGGCTCTCCATATCCTGGACGGTAATATTACTGCCCACGACAACGAAGGGAAACTTATTAAACCGGGGTGAACCAACCACGGATATTCTCGCCAACGTATCATCCATCCGCTGAATGTAGTTTGTGATCATATCGTCCATACTTTCTCTCTCTTTGGTAAGTAAAGGAAAAAACGAATCTAAATATTCGGTTTTTCTCTCCTCCAAGTCTAGCAATGAAGCAATTACTAAATTAAAAGCGTCTTTAGATAGAAAGATTTTCTCCATGGCGCGTGCCCTCCGTTCCATTTAATGTAAAGTTCCCTTGAAAAGACAAATGGACATCTGCCCAATGGGCATCTGTCCAACGTAAAATATCCAATTGGAAATAGTATAACATTTTTTACATCCATTGTAAAGAATGTTATGATTTTCCTTTTAATAGTTATTTTTCAATTAAAAGGGATTAATCAGCACGCATGGGCCTAAAGTTCGGCTACACTTCACGTTGGCGATCCCGCTGCTTATCGCCCGGGGCCGCCGGTCCTGGAATATCCGTCCGCCTGACGAGTTTTACCGCCCGGACCGGAACATGATCCCGGCTTCTCAGCCTGTATACCGTCGCCAGGGGTCTGGTGGTTTTCCGGGCAAATACTTTGTCGCCAAAGGCCACCAGCACACAGGCCGCCACCAGCAGCCAAACAACGGCAAATACCTTGCCGGCGCTTGATGCCCAAAAAGCCGGCACCGCCAAAAAGAACAGCACCAATAAGGTCGTCACGCCAATCATGCCCACGAGCGCACTAAATTTCTTTATCCTTTTCCTGGCCATATTTTTCCTCCTCCACCGGCAGCGGAAGGTCGCTCCTCGCCAAAGGAAGGTCTGTGGGACTGCCCTCCGGCGCCAGCACCTTTTGCCCCTCGATCAATATTTGTACTTGACGTACCTCTTTTAACCCGGTCAGAGTATAAATGATCTGCGCCAGCAGCCGCTGTTCCCGGAAAGTACCTCCCCCATAAGAAAATAATTCTTTTGTATAATCCGCATAGACAATACCCTGGTCATAGCGGACATTATTCAACCTGGTGCCTGCAGGAATAGCGGTAATTAAATGCGGTTCCCGCGGCTGCTCCAACACCGCCCGGGCCAAGGCCGTGTATTTATCCTCATCGCCGGTTAGCTGCCGGACTTCGTAAATCAGTTTCCCCTGCCGGTCCACATAATAGATTTCCGGCTGTGCCCCCTTTGCGCATATCTGCCCGGCTTCACCGCCCGCCACGCCTACTGCCAGCACAACCAGTATTAGAACCAGATACTTCACCGGCTTCCCCTCCCGCTGAAAGTTCGCTCTACAAATATATGCCCGTTCTCCCGGCGGCAGAACAAAAAAAAAGAAAAAAGCACTCGGCTGCGAAGGCCAAGTGCTTTTTCCCGATTACTCTTCAAATAATTCTAAATTTCGCTTCCGGCTATAGGTTTGCGGCATTGTATACCCTAAATCTTTGCTGATGTCGAAATTGGGCGGAGCAAAAATCATCACCGCGTGTCCGATTTTTTGGGTTTCGCCCCCCAGTACATAGGTTACGCCGTTTAAAAAGTCGATGATCCGTCTGGTTAAAAATTCATCTACCCCTTCAAGATTAGCAATAACCGCATCCCGGCTTTTTAAAGCATCCGCCAGTTTTTGCACTTCCTCAAAGGTGGTAGGATGGAAAACGGCCACCTTTGAATTGAAATCATTGTTTGTATGTACTTTAAATAGCCCGCGGCGACGCTCAGGGGTAGCGGGATCAACTTCCACTACTTGCTGCTCTTCTTCTTCCGGGGACAAACCGACAAAGTTTACAATTTTATCGAAAATATTCGCCGCCATTACCATCATCCTCTCATTTTTTCATTCCCAAAAAATGTTATCAGTCCACTGGTTGATTTTCGACAATTGTTCAGTTATTCCTGCAACCTTTCAATAATTTTGTCAATATATTTTTAAATTCAGGCGAAAAACCATTTTTTGGACTCAAATTTCGCAGCTACTACCGGTTATTGTTTCGCAATGCGTCGTCTGGACACCAAAGGAAAGAACCTGTTCCGCCCGGCTGCCGTCCCGGTATACCGTAAGCCCCTTGCATCTGTGCTGGAAAGCAAGCCAAAAACCCCGCCGGACATCCTCTACAGAAGCCGCCGCCGGATAATTAATTGTTTTGCTCACCGCATTATGGGTATGCCGCTGAAAAGCCGCCTGCATCCGGATATGCCACCGGGGATCGATGTCATGAGCCGTCACAAAACAGGCCCGGACATGCTCCGGTATACCTTCCCCCCGGCCGATTGTCCCTTCCCGGGCGACTTCCGCCAAAATCTCCGGCTGATCAAAGCCATATTCCCGGGCCAGCGCCAGAAACACGGGATTGATATCACCCAACACATCCCGGTCCAGCACGTTGCGGCTTAAAGCCACGGCGAACAGCGGTTCAATCCCGCTTGAACAACCGGCAATGATACTAATCGTACCGGTGGGCGCAATGGTCGTCAGCGTAGCATTGCGCAGGGCGGAAACCCTCTGGGCCGGGTAGACACTCCGCATAAAATTAGGAAAGGACCCCCGTTCCTCCGCCAATTCCGCCGAAGCCGCCAGCGCTGTTTTAGTGATGAACGCCATCAGGGTCTCCGCTGTTTGCACGGCCTCCGCGCTGTTATAGGGTATGCCCAGATAAATGAGCATATCGGCGAAACCCATGACTCCAAGCCCGATTTTCCGGTTCGCCAGGGTCATGGCGCGCACGTCCGCTAAAGGAAAATAATTAACGTCAATGACGTTGTCCAGAAAGCGCACGGCGGTATGAATGGTATCCGCCAGTTTGGCAAAGTCTATTTCCCACCGCCGTGGCCCCGTTTTTTGCAGCATTTTCACCAAATTCAGCGACCCCAGATTGCAGCTCTCGTAGGGCAAAAGGGGCTGCTCACCGCAGGGATTGGTGCTTTCGAATTTCCCCAGTGCCGGCGTGGGATTAGCCACATTAATCCGGTCCAGGAACAAAATGCCCGGTTCCCCGTTTTCCCAGGCCGCCTCGGTTAATAAATCAAATAACTTACGGGCGTCGACCCGGCGCGTCTCCCGCCCGGTGCGGGGATTGATCAGGGAAAAGGAGGCGCCGCCGGCCACCGCCTCCATAAAACCGTCGGTAACCCCGACGGATAGATTAAAGTTATTCAACCGGTCGCGTTTACGCTTGGCCCGGATAAAATCTTCCACATCCGGATGATCGATCCGCAGCACGGCCATATTGGCGCCGCGCCGCGCGGAACCCTGTTTTATCACTTCCGTCGCAACATCGTAAACGGTCATAAAAGACAAGGGGCCACTGGCTACGCCCATGGTCGAGCGTACCAGGTCCCCGGCCGGACGCAGGCGGGAAAAGGAAAAGCCCGTGCCACCCCCGCTTTGCTGAATCAGGGCCGTCTGCTTCAGGGTCTCAAAGATGCTCTCCATACTATCCTCAACCGGCAAAACAAAGCAAGCCGCCAGCTGTCCCCGTTCCCGGCCCGCATTCATGAGCGTCGGCGAATTCGGTAAAAATTCCAGGCCGGACATCACGCGGTAAAATTTTTCCCGCCAAGGGAGCTCATTCCCCTGCCGGTAGAGCTTTTCCGCCCCGGCGACATGGGTGGCCACTCGTTGAAACATGCCCGCGGGATCTTCAATTAACCCGCCGGTTCCATCCCGCCGCAGATAACGGCGTGCCAGTACTTTTAACGCGTTTTCCGAAAGCATGCACAAACCACCTGCTTTCCTACAGCTTCCCTAAGGAACTCCGCTGGTGCCCCAGGCGAAATTCCAGCTCCGCCACCGCTTTACGAGCCCCTGCAAGGTTATTTTCCGCACCGACTGCAGAAAGCCTGATAAAACGGTGGAACTTTTTTAGTATGCGCAATCCTGTGCTTAATCCGTAGGTATAAAATATTTTTTTAAATACGACATTAACCAGGTAATGTTCGGTCATTATTTCCGCCGTCACCTTTGCTGCCGGGGGAAAATCCCCCGTCTGATCCAGCATCCGCCAGTTTTCGGCAAAAATGCCGTTCAACCGCTGCCCAAGGGTGTCTTCGCCTCCCGCAGCGCTGATTTTAGCGACAGTTGTTTCCAGGAGGACAATCCGGTCCGTGAGGGATAACGACCGGCATTGCAAAAGATCGATAAAATGCTGCTCTATTTCAAAGTAATAGAACAGAGGATCAGTCTTCCTTTTTTGCCGGGGAAATATGTGCTCGACGAAATCCTCCCCCACTTTCAGGGGTGGCTCGTCTACACGAAGAAATTGCAGCGGCGCGGTGCGTTCGACCAGATCCAGTACCGCCGGACAACTGAAACATAAGGTTATTTCCGTACCGCGGGAGGAGTTCATGGGATAACGGGGATAGGTCTGACAAACACTGTCCAGATGTTCATGGCCCGCCAGCCGGTGCAGCCGGCAAAGGCTATCCGCCTCTAAAAACCAGCAGGCACCCGCGGCGTCTTTGCTGATGCAGGCGTATTCCCCGGGACTTGTCGGTCCCTTCAGCTTTTGAAAAGCCTGATTAAACTCCGCCAGTTTCCCCTGGGCGGCAAAAAGACGCCGGTTTCTGTTGTAGGCGGCTTCATCAACGGTGACCAGCCATTCGCGCCGGCAGCAGGCCCCGCACATCCGGCAGTGAAACTGACCGGCCATATCCGGATAGACATACATATTGCCTCATCCCCATAATTATATCAAGGGCGTAAAGATTTTTCTTTACACCCTTGTTGTTTCAGTCTCCTGCTTTACTGCGCGTTTTCCGGAAAAAAACGGCGGTGGATCGCGTTGACAGCCTCTTTTACCTGTCCTTCAGGAATGAGGCAGGATATGCTTATTTCGGAAGTACTGATAACTTCGATATTGACGCCGGCCTCGGCCAAGGCCCCGAACATGGTGGCGGCAATGCCCGGATTGCCCAGCATGCCGGCGCCAACCACCGACACTTTGGCCACTTTATCTTCAATCACGACCCCCAACACATTCATTTCCTGGCCCACCTGGTCGATAAGCTGCCGGGCGCGCAGCAGGTCAGGCTTATTAATCGTGAATACAATGTCGTTTATATTTTGTTCAGTATTGCGAATGCTTTGCACAATCATATCCACATCAATATTTGCCTCCGCCAAGGCGGAAAATATTTTATAAGCAATTCCCGGCTGATCAGGTACGCCCAACACGGCAATTTTGGCCACGTTAGCATCATGCGTAACGCCGCGGATAATAAACTCTTGTTCTTCCATCGTATATTCCTCCCTTATAACGGAACCCGGCTCCTGACTAAAGGTTGAGCGAACATGGATCGGGACATTATAGTTTTTGCCTATCTCCACCGAACGCGGCTGCATAACCCCCGCTCCCAGTCTTGCCATCTCCAGCATCTCGTTGTAGGTAATTTCCTTCATTTTTCTGGCCCGGGGGACAATTCGCGGATCAGCGGAATAAATGCCGTCCACATCCGTAAATATTTCACAGCTGTCGGCCCGCAGGGCGCCGGCCAGGGCTACGGCCGTCGCGTCGGACCCCCCGCGACCCAAAGTGGTAATATCGCCCTCCGGTGTTATCCCCTGAAAGCCTGCCACCACCACAATTTTCCCCAGATCCAGCGCGGACAATACCCGCTGCGGATCAATGTTCCGGATTTTCGCTTTATTAAACACATCATTGGTTTTGATACCGGCTTGCGGTCCGGTGAACGAAATGGCAGGCGCCCCGAGTTTTTCAAAGGCCATAGCCACTAAGGCGATGGTAATCTGCTCCCCCGACGACAACAGCATATCCATTTCCCGGCCGTAGGTATTGTCGGTTATTTTCTCCGCCATGCCGATTAGCTCATCTGTTGTGTCCCCCATGGCCGATACAACGATCACAACTTTATCTTCCGGCTTCTTGTCCGTGATTACCCGCCGGGCCACGCCCATGATTTTTTCCGGGGTTGCTACAGAACTACCGCCGAATTTTTTCACAATTAAGGCCATTAACTTTTTCCCCTCCATTAATGCTACATCCCCCACGGATATGCTGTCCATTCTAAAAAGACATGTGTCCGTAAAATACTATAACATATTATACGTGTATACAATATGCCCGTCAAGTGGTTTTTCGCATTATCCCACACCTTTCACCATATATCCCCCCCTTGCGCATCTTTCGCCAAAACAGCTATACTTAGAGTAAAATACCATGGACGGAGGAGATTGTGTTGGCCGCTTTAACAAACTTCCTGAATCTCTGTGGGGACTATTTGTCTGAAGAAATCTCAGGCCCGGAATTCAAAGAGGCTTTTGAGATGTACATGTTTGACTACGGAGATGACATCGATCCGGAAATCTATGTCTATCTCGACGACATTTTAGACGCGGTCACCTATTATGATCCCGATGAATTCCGGGAGGATGACGAGCATTTCCTGCAGGAAGACGAACTGCGGGCCGCGGTAATTGAAGGTCTGAAAAAAATTAAAGCCTTACTTTAAGTGCCTGTATCGGGTCTCGCACAGCCATGACGGAAATAGATTCCATATCTCTCTGTATATTTTCCCCTTTAAAGTAATTATTTTATATCATGTTGCCGTATACAATAAAGAAGAAAGAAGGATAAATCCACAATCCACCGAATATAAGCGAATATAAAAGTGAGGTGTAAAAACATGACCGACCGTCAAATACTGGAAACAACATTGACTGCCGTAACCGATATAAAAGAAGATCGCACTGAAACCAAACACGATCTCAAGGAACTTATGCGAAAAATGGATGCCGTTTATGCACAAACCGCAGGGTAAAGCGAATTTAAAACAGAAGTAAACAACATATTAGACCGCCATGATTTAGACATACAGCTTCTCAAAAAAATAGCCGCCAATTAAGGCGGTTTTTCTGTTTCAGGACCGGTTCGGGGGTTGCTTCGCAAGGATAATGGGGAGAAAACACTAACGCCGGCAGCCTCTTTGGGAGATGTCGGCGTTGGGCCGGGGATTTACAATAAAATAAGGGTCAGCAGCCAAACGAGAAACATGGCGGTCAGCCCCATGACAAACGTGGCCGTGGTGAGAGTTTTCCAGACCAGTTCCGCCTCCAGCCCGGAAAACTGCGCGACAATCCAGAAATACGTGTCATTGACGTGGGATACCAACAGCGCACCCGCGCCAATGGCCAGGGTGGCAAGCGCCGCGCCCGCCGGACCGGCCAGTCCCAGGGCGCCCAAGGAGGGAAATACGAGGGTTGAGGCGGTAACCAGCGCCGCCAGAGACGAACCCTGGAAAGTTTTCAGCACCGCCGCCACAATAAAGGGCAGAAAAATACCGGCTTTGCAAGGCCATAAAACAGCCCCCAGGTAATTACCGATGCCGGCGGCCGTAAACATCCCGCCCAAGGCGCCCCCGGCCGCCGTGACCAATACCACGGGCGCCGCCTCTTTGAGACCCAGGTTTACCCAGTCAGGCAAGGAGTCCCCGGACTCCCCGGGCCCCTTCGGCACAAGCCGGAAACACGCGGCTACGCCCAGCAGCAGAGCCACCATCGGTTCACCGGCAAAGTCAATGAGCAATTTAACCGTCCCGCCGCCCAGGGGAGCGCCGGGGCAATTTGCCGCCGCTTTGAAAGCGATCAGCAGCAGAGGGATCAGCAAGGGCACTACACAATATCGCACCGCGGGCAATGACGAGTCATCACCGGCGGTTTCTGCACCGGCAACCGGCCCGGCACCGCCGGGCACAAAACGGCTAACACCGTGGATGGCCCAAAAATAGCCCGCTGCCGCCGCACCCAGGGCGACTACCAGCCCCAGCCCCAGCACTGTGCCGAAATCCGCCCCGAGGACCTGGGCTGCCGCCAGCGGCCCGGGCGTTGGCGGCACCAAAACATAGGTGGCGTACAACCCGGTGGCCAGCGCCGTCGTCAGCACTGCCGGCGAGGCTCCCGTCCGCTTCGCCATCAATTTGGCCAGGGGGGCAATTATAATAAAAGCCGCGTCACAAAACACCGGCACGGCCACAAGATAACCCAGGATACTCAGCGTCAGCGCAGGCCTTTTTGCGCCGCCTGTCTTTAATAAACCGGCGACAAGCACGCGGGCCGCTCCGCTGCGTTCCAGCGCAATGCCGATAATGGCCCCGGCCACGATTACGATCCCGATTTTTTCCACCGTCCCGCCAAATCCCCTGGCCACGATCCGGCTTACTTCCGCCGGGTTTATCCCGGCAGCCAGGCCTGCCCCGAAGGCGGCCAGCAGCAATAAAAGAAACGGCGGTATTTTGCCGCGCCGCAGCGAGACCAGCAAAAAGCCCATGACGGCAAAAAAGATAAGGCAGAGCCCCAGTCCCTGAATCATATTCCCAACCTCCCGCATCACAAGACATCAGTTAAATGTATGTGGCGGGTTAAGAAAAATTACACCAAGAAACAAAGAAGCAAAGGAAGATATCCCCTTTGCTTCTTTGTTTCTTGTTTTTATTTCTTGGCGCGCAGGCTGCGGTTCAGCTCCGCTTTGCGCAGACGGATGGATTTCGGCGTTACCTCCACCAGTTCATCATCATTAATATATTCCAGGGCCTGCTCCAGGGAAAGAACCCGGGGCGAGGACAGGCGAATCGCTTCTTCTGAGTTGCTGGCCCGCATGTTAGTCACGTGTTTCTTTTTGCAGACGTTGAAATCCAGGTCCATCTCCCGCGAATTTTCGCCGACGATCATCCCTTCATAGACCTGTACGCCCGGTTCCACAAAGAGCTCGCCGCGTTCTTCCGCATTATTCAGGCCGTAACTGGTGGTCACGCCGGGTTCCCAGGCCACAATGGCACCCCGGGTACGCCCGGGTATTTCCCCCTTATATGGTTCATAGCCATAAAAAATGTGGTTCATGATCCCATTTCCTTTGGTCGAGGTCATAAATTCCGAACGGAAGCCAATCAGTCCCCGGGCGGGAATCTTAAATTCCAGACGCATATAGCCGTCGGTCGATTCAATCATATTCACCATTTCCGCGCGGCGGGTGCCGAGATTTTCCATGACACTGCCCATGAAATCGGCGGGCACATCAATGGTGAGATATTCAATCGGCTCCATTTTAACGCCGGCCACTTCTTTGAAGATTACTTTCGGTTTGGAAACCTGCACTTCAAAGCCTTCGCGGCGCATAGTTTCAATGAGAATGGAAAGGTGCAGTTCTCCCCGCCCGGACACTTCAAAGGCATCCGGCGATTTTGTTTCCGCCACCCGCAAGCTTACGTTGGTCTCCAGTTCCTTAAACAGACGCTCCCGTAAATGGCGGGATGTAACATAGGTTCCTTCCCGCCCGGCAAAGGGACTGTTATTTACACTAAAGATCATACTTAGTGTGGGTTCATCGATATCGATTACCGGCAATGCTTCCGGACATTCCTCACAGGCTACCGTATCACCGATATTCATATTCTCGAAACCGGCCACGGCCACAATATCGCCTACACGGGCATCTTTTACTTCCACCCGCTTCAGCCCCTCATAGATATAGAGACGGGATACCCGGGCTTTCTCCCGGGTTCCGTCGCGGTGCAGCAGATTCACGGTCTCACCGTAGTTAATGCTGCCCCGCACAATCCGCCCGATGGCCAGCCGGCCAATGTAATCATCATAATCTAACGTGGTGACCATTAACTGCAGCGGAGCGCTGCTGTCCCCTACGGGTGCAGGAATGGTCCCGATAATGGCGGCGAAGAGCGGCTGCAGGTCAACCGCTTCCTGCTCCATGGCGCGTTTAGCCACACCGTCGCGGGCGGCCGCGTAGATAATGGGAAAGTCAAGCTGCGCGTCATTGGCGCCCAGCTCAAAAAACAGTTCATATACTTCGTCAACGACCTGGGTAATGCGTTGGTCGGCCCGGTCAATTTTGTTTATAACCACAATCGGCTGCAAATTTTGGGCCAGCGCCTTTTTGAGCACAAATTTTGTTTGCGGCATGGGCCCCTCCGCCGCATCAACCAACAACAGCACCCCGTCCACCATGGTCAGTACCCGTTCCACTTCACCCCCGAAGTCGGCATGGCCGGGAGTATCCACAATGTTGATTTTCATCCCGTTATACATGACCCCGGTATTTTTCGCCAATATGGTGATGCCCCGTTCCCGTTCCAGGTCGTTGGAATCCATTACCCGTTCCGCCACTTGTTCGTTGGCACGAAAAATACCGCTTTGTTTCAGCATTGCGTCCACCAGCGTGGTTTTGCCATGGTCAACGTGGGCAATGATGGCAATATTTCGTACATCTTCACGTATCATATACGTTAATTCCTCCTTAAATACCGTTAATAATAACACCAAGAAGCAAAGAAACAAAGGGTTATTATTATCATCTCTCATATAGACAACAGGGATGCCTGCGCACCCCTGCTTATCACACATACATTTAGTTATAGCATATCTAAAAGCCTTTCGCAACAGACCGATTAATTTTTTCCGTAAAATATATTGTTTTTATACCATATGCAGAGCGGAATCCTGCGACAAAAATAATTTATATTCCTTTCCCTTTGCTTCTTGGCTTCTTGGCTTCTTTGTGTTAATTCTTTAAATCTTTGTGTTAATTCTTTAAATCTCGCCCAGGGTTTTCTGCATATAGCGCTGCATCTTGGTCAGTTTCCTTTTCGCCGCGGCCGCCTGATCGGGATGCTCCCGCAAGGTTTGTTCCAATTGCTCCCGATAACGGCGGTAGGCTTCTTCCACGGCGGATAATGTGGCGTATAGCTCGCCCAGGTCACCGCCGATAATTTGTTCACGCTGCGCGGAAACCTGCCAGCCTTCCTTGCCGAGAACCACCGTGTCACCATAGCGCGGGGCATAGGTTTTAAGGCCCAGTTCCGTCTGCAGAAACTGGGAAAACACTGCCAGCACATCGTCTTCACCGTGCATCAGGAAGGTCATCCGGGGCGCCTTAATCTGCCGTATCCACGTGAGCAGTTCCTGTTGGTCCGCATGGGCGGAAAAACCGTCAATGCTTTCAATCCTGGCCCGCACAGCAATGTCTTCGCCCATAATGCGCACATGGTCCGCACCCTCCAGAATATGGCGGCCCATTGTTCCTTCGGCCTGGTAACCGATAAACAGCACCGTACTCTCCGGACGCCACAGATTATGTTTCAAATGATGAAGAATACGCCCCGCCGTCGCCATCCCGTTGGCGGAAATAATGATCGCCGGCATTTTCAGATTGTTAATCGCCATGGAAGCCTCTGTCGTCCGGGTAAATTTCAACCCGGGGAACTCAAACAAGTCGTCACCGGTATCGTGGAAGTCCCGGGCTTCAGAGTTATATAATTCGGGATGCCGCGCAAAAATTTCCGTCGCCGCAATGGCCAAGGGACTGTCCACAAAAATGGGCAGCTGCGGAATAGCCTTTTCCGCCAAGAGCTGGTTTAAATAATACATGAGGGTCTGCGTGCGTCCCACCGCAAAAGCCGGGATGACAATATTCCCTCCCCGGGCCGCGGTATCATTAATGACCTCCCGCAACCGGTCCACGCGGTCCTCGGTGGCATGCCTCCTGCTGCCGTAGGTGGACTCGATAAATACATAATCGGCGTTTTCAATGGCGGTGGGATTATTGATAATCGGCTGCTTATATTTTCCCAAATCGCCGGAGAAAACCAGCTTTGTCTCCGTACCCTCTTCCCGTACCCAGATTTCGATAATGGCAGAACCCAGAATATGGCCGGCATCACGGAAACAGGCGCGAATATCCGGCCCAACCTGCACCTCTTCCCCGTAACGAACCGCCGTAAAGAATTTCAGGGAACGCTCCGCGTCCTCCAGGGTATAAATTGGTTCCACCATGGCCTTTTTGCCCCGGCGGCGCCCTTTGCGGTTTTGCCATTCAGCCTCGACTTCCTGAATATGACCGCTGTCCGGCAGCATGATACCGCATAAATCTTTGGTCGCCTCCGTGGCAATAATACTGCCGCGGAAACCGTTATTGCACAATTTGGGAATTAACCCGCTGTGATCGATGTGGGCATGTGTCAGCAACATATGATCAATATCCTGAACGCGAAAAGGAAAGGCCCGCTCATTGCGCAGGGTTATGGTTTTTCCTCCTTGAAACATGCCACAGTCAATGAGAAGTTTCATACCGCCGGCCTCCAGCAGATAACAGGAGCCCGTTACGGTATGGGCTGCGCCCCAAAATGTGATTTTCAAGAATTTACACCTCTCTTCGCCATATTTTAGTCCGGAAAATAGCAACATATACAACTTTACTCTATTATTCGCTCCCTGCGGGCTTTTTCCCTTTGTTTCTTCAGCAGAAAAGCCGGTACCCTGCGGCACCGGCCTTCCGTTGAGCAAATTATTTTTTCTTTTCCCGCCGGGGTGGTCAACGGGAAAACAGCACCCCGGGGTCTGCATATTGCCCGTCCACCCAAAGCTCAAGATGAAGGTGCGGACCGGTGGAATTGCCGGTACTGCCGACCGTGGCAATCACCTCCCCCGCCGCCACCTGCTGGCCCGGCACGACCCAAAGCCCGCTGCAATGGGCATAAAGGGTAAACACATTACCTGCATGACGCACCAGTACCATATTGCCATAGCCCGCATATTCGCCGGCAAATACAATTTCCCCGGGCAGCAGCGCCGGAATTGCGGCGCCGAAATCCTCTGCGATATCAATACCGGTGTGATATTGCCACTCCCCGCTGAGGGGATGCACCCGCCAGCCAAACGGCGAAGTGATGTTCATCGCCCCGGCCTGGCCCTGCAGGGCCAGGACACCGAGAAAAACGACGAGCACACATATTTTACGGATCACCGTTATCACGTCCCCTTCCGGCACTTTTCCCCAACACTACATCCTTATACTTCTATATTTTACACAAATTTCCTTCTATAATGATAAATTCCTCCATATCTTTCCCCTTGGCGGTTCCCTTTCCCATTAAAAATTAATACCGCCTGGGACTGTGTCCCAAGCGGTATTTTAATCCTTTCCCCGGCAAGCCAATTTAAATCGCCGGACATTGCCCGTGTTGTCCTGTGCCGCAGCGGGCAATGACCAAATAAACTCTACATTCTAAAGCCGCCAATCGCGGTCTGCAGATCCTGAGCCATCTTGGCCAAGCTCTGACTGGACCCAGCAATTTCTTCCATACAAGCGGACTGCTCTTCAGTAGCAGCAGAGACTGTCTGTGTCTGCCCGGCCATATTTTCGCTTATTATTTCAACCGATCTTATTGAAGAAACGATTTGTTCACTGCCTCCAGCCATTTGCTGAATTGCGGCTGTTATGCCCTTCAATTGATCCGACATCGCATTGACAAAGGATGTTATTTCACTAAAGGCCTGTCCTGCCGTGTTGACGACTTCCGCCCCTAATTTTACTTCCCTGGTGCCATCCTTCATCGCAGCAACCGCCTGGCCGGTATCGCATTGAATTTCGTTAATTAACCCGGCAATTAGCTGTGTTGCTGTTTGGGACTGTTCCGCCAGTTTGCGAACCTCTTCAGCCACCACCGCAAAACCTCTGCCTTGCTCTCCGGCACGCGCGGCCTCGATTGCCGCATTTAAAGCCAGAAGATTGGTCTGCCCGGCAATGCTTGAGATGGTATCAACGATTTGACCAATTTCTTTAGACCTCTCGCCAAGTTTCCAAATGATGTCCGCGGAGCTGCTAACCGTTTTTTCGATATTTCCCATTTGGCTAACGGTCTGCTTAATGGAGCTATCTCCATTACCAGCGGCCACAGCCGCCTTTTCGGATGTTCCCGAAACAATATTCGCTTTTGCAACTACCTCCTGCATCCCTGCCGATATCCTGTCAATTATTTCCGCAGCTTCTTTGACAGCATGCAACTCCCGCTCAGTACCTTTTGATACTTCAGTAATCGAAACCGCCACTTGATTAATCGCTTGAGCTGATTGCTCCGTACCGGCAGTCAGTTCTTCAGCCGAAGCCGCAAGCTGTTGGGCGGATGCGGAAACTTGTTTAACAAATTCTTGTACCTGGGACAACAATACATTGAGTGCGGAAGCAAGTTCACCAAATTCATCTTCTGAATCCAGGACAATTTCCTTGAGAGTAATATATCCGTTTTTATCTTTTTCAATAGCTTTAATCATTGTATGCAGCGCATGACAAATTAATCTAAGCATATATAAGCTCATTATCATAGTGACAATGCCACTAGCTAACATAATGGCAAGAACGATCTTTACTTGCGCATCCACCTTGCCTAAATTTGCCGCCATTTCTTTTTCGCTTTCTGCGCGCAGCTGAGCGGTATACTCTGATAGTCGTTCGGCTCGGTCGTCAAATTCCGGCATCAGCTTATTTCCTTCTCCGGGACCAAAGTCCACATAAGCCTGCGCCATCTTCTTACCCAATTGATAGTACTCGTCAAAAGCCTGCTCATACTCTTGCAGGAATACGCTTTTTTCCGGTCTGAGCAATGTCAACTGTTGGAAGGCTTCTTTATATTTTTTCGCATTTTCCTCGGCGTTGTCAAAACCATCATCTTTGCCGTCCTGGGCTCTTGTCGCGCTGATATCGCTTAAGTACTGTTGCACTTGTGTAGTGGCTAATTCCATTTCATTTGCCAATGATACCACCGGATATGTAACGGTATTAACTTGTTTAACGGACAGAATTGCCCGAAATATCAGCAGAGAGTTAGCTACTACCATAACACCAATTAAGATCACCAAAAACCATAGCTTTCCGCGGCAAGATTTTAGCAACAAAATATATCACCCCTTCTTTCTTCATATCCTGTTTTCATTATGCGCTCATTAGGCTGCAGGAGTGTTAAACAACGATTATGCTTATGTTAAATAGTTTTGACAAACCACTACTAAGTGTCTAGTTTCCCCTCCTCTCGCCAGCGCCACCGACAAATTTGTTCTTACTATCCCTCCTTTCCATAGCCAGATCATACGTCATATATGACCTTTGAACAAAAAAATCGGCCATGCACAAAAATAAGCACACGCCGAATACTGGACGCTTCTTCTTTGCATAATGGAAGGCATACCGGTTTCCCGGTATACCCAACGGTCCACAGATCATGACGCAGCGTGTTAGACCTGCAGACTCGAAGAAGTTGATCTGAAATTATCAACATAGTGACATGCTTTCAAAACCTTAGAGGAGGGGGATTCTTGGGACGACTCAGCTAACGCCGATATGATTACCAAGCTATCTCC
>DHRA01000084.1:0-7403 GCA_002411145.1 Firmicutes bacterium UBA5324
GGGGTGCAGCGTCCGCCCAGCAGTCAGTGGACGGTTACCGGTTCAGGCGCCAGTGTGCTGGGTAAAACAGGTTCTGGTCCGCGCATCACCTGCGGCACCATTGGCAGGGTAGTGGACCTGGGCGTGAAGGATCCCAACGACATGGGCTCGGCAATGGCGCCGGCGGCGGCGGATACCTTAATGGCCCATTTTCGCGATACGGGGCGTCAGCCGGCCTATTATGATGTAATATTAACCGGCGATTTAGGGCTGCTGGGACACCGGCTTGTTCAAGAGATGACCCGGGACTTCTATGATCTCACAAAGAATTACGGGGATTGCGGCTGCCTGGTGTACAGCGAGGAACAGGATGTACACGCGGGTGCCAGCGGGTGTGGGTGCGCGGCCGTAGTATTTAACGGTTATCTGCTCAGCATGCTGTCCGCCGGTAAATACCGGCGCGTTCTTCTGGCAGCTACCGGAGCTCTGCACAGCCCCACTTCTTATCAGCAAAAAGAATCCATTCCCTGTATCTGCCACGCAGTGGCAATCGAAAGGGATTAAAAACAGGAGGGAAATGAATGGAGCAATACATTATGGCTTTCGTCATCGGCGGACTAATCTGCGTTGTCGGTCAATTGCTGATGGACTTAACATCACTTACGCCGGCCCATGTATTAGTGCTCTTTGTGGTGGCGGGCGGCATATTAAGCGGTTTGGGACTGTATCAGCCGTTGGTGGAACTGGGGGGAGCCGGTGCAACCGTGCCGCTGACCGGCTTCGGCCATTCCCTGGTGTCAGGCACGCTGGAGGATGTGCAAAAATTCGGTTTAATTGGTGCGTTTACCGGCGGCTTACGCAGTACGGCCGCCGGTATAACGGTCGCCGTTGTTTTTGGGCTGACTTTTGCCCTCATATTTGATCCCAAGGGATAGGCCGGGGAGACGGAAATGCTGACTTTAGATGTTATCGGGCTCATTATTAGCGTGTTTCTGATCGGGCTAAGGTATGCCCATTACGCGTGTATTGCCGTGGTCATCGGAGCGCTGGGCAGCATTATGATGTCCCTGTTTGTAAATGCGCAAGTGGACACGGTGGTTGCCGCCGGCGTATTCAGCAGAATGAATATTCAGGGAGTAAACGCCGGTCTCCCTTTATTCATGATTTATTTTGGCGGACCGTTGGTTAACTATTTTATCGGGATGGCCTGCGGCGGGCCGGAGAAAGGTAAATTGGCGCGCATCGTCAATCCTTTTGCCAAGGTGCGGTATCCTTTTGCCGTGACCAATATTCGCCTGGCTATACTATCAATGCTGTATAACGGCTGGCAATATTTTTTCCGTTAGCATAATAAATGGGGTGTTGCGATGAGGCGTCGTATTCAGGGGTCAATTCATCAGCGAAAGAGCAATAATAATGATCGACAGACAGAGGGCAAAAAAGGGATCAGTGAAGGTGAAATTACCATCTCCAAAGACCAGTTGGTCAGCGGCATTGTAAGCGGGATGGCGAAAGAAAAATTCTGCTCCGTGAATGAAGATAAGTTAGTGACGGAGATTTCTGAAGAACTGATAAACAGCGTGGCGGCAAAAGTGGAGGAGCGCCAAAAGCAGAGTAAGCAGGGTCCGGCCGTCCAGCAACAAGCTAAAGCGGGGGAAAGTGATCAGCGCACATTACAGGCCCTGGTGGCAAAACTGTTACTGGGCGAGAAAAATCAACCCCAGAATAAATCCTCCGGCAACAACGCTGAAGCAGTTAATCCGATAATTGCGGGTCTTGACAATGCTTCCCGGGCCGGTGCCGGCCAAAGCGGGCAGCAGGGAACTGCGCAACAAATTGACAATTTGACGGTCGACACGGCTGCCCAGGTGTTGGCGGAGACCCAGTATGAACTGGCAAAGGAATTGGAAGCCAGTCTGCAAAAGCTGCGCAAGGTTATTGAGGAAAGCAAGCAGGTGGCCCAGAAAATTAACGATTTATTGGGTCAGGACGGCGGCAATAAGCAGCAAAATTAAGGCGCAGGAGGTAGAGAAAGTGACACGGGAAAAAATACAGGTGATTCTGGTGACCGATGGCGACCGTGTCGCCCAGAAGGCGGTGGAAACCATCGGGCAGGAGTTGGGCTTACGGTGTATATCCGCATCGGGGGGGAACCCTACCCCGATCTCGGGCGAAGAAATCGTCAAACTGCTCAGCCAGGTACCCTATGGACCCGTGCTGGTCATGTTTGATGACCGGGGGCGAAGGGATAAATACAAGGGTGAGCAGGCCTTGGAGTACGTAGCTAATCATCCCAGTGTGGAGGTGATCGGCGCGGTGGCGGTCGCTTCCAACACGAAAGGCTGCCAAGGGGTGGAGGCGGATGCGTGTATTGCCCGGGATGGTCAGGTGATCGCGGCGCCGGTGGATAAAATGGGAGATCGGGAAGATGGCCGGACAACGGCCCAACCGGCCATTGTGCAGGGAGATACGGTGGATGTTTTAAATGACGTGGAAGTGCCGGTGATCATTGGCGTAGGCGACATCGGCAAAATGGATAAGCAAGATGATGTCCATAAGGGGGCCCCGATCACAAAACGGGCCATCATCGAAATTTTAGAACGGAGCGGGATTAGCTATGGCCGACGAGAGTAAGGTATTAACCCAGTCTGCGGAAGAAGTGAAGGGAAAAGTAACCACGATCTCCCGGGAAATTGACCGGAATATCCAGTACCTGAACAAACTACTGGGCGTCGGTGAATCCTTTGATATTATCTTCCGGGAAATGTACGCGGGACGCAAAAAGATCGCCACTTATTCTATCAACGCCATGGTCAACGATGATTTGATCAGTGATATTTTAGAAGATGTCGTGTCGTTTGCGCCGGAAGAACTGACCGTGGACGCCTTGTATAAGATTTTCTATCACCGGGCCGCTCACACGCAGACAAAAGAGCAAAAGAACATGCCGGATGCCATTACCAGTTTGTTATCCGGTGAATTGATCATGTTTGTGGACGGTGAAGATACCTGTATCGTCATTGACGCCCGTAAATATCCGGCCCGTATGCCGGCCGAATCAAATATCGAAAAAGTAACCCGCGGTTCACGGGATTCCTTTGTGGAAACCATTGTTTTCAACACGGCACTCATGCGCCGTCGCCTGCGGGACCCCCGCCTGCGCTTTGAAATTGTGAAAGTGGGGATGCGTTCCCAGACAGACATTGCCGTCGCCTATATTCAGGATATTGCCAATCCGGATTGGGTAAAAGATATAAAAAGAAAGCTGAACAATATCGCCATTGACGGGGTGCCCATGGCGGAAAAGGCGATTGAAGAATATATTGTGGGCGGCTGGAAGTGGAATCCCCTGCCGAAGGTGCGGTACACGGAACGGCCGGATGTGGCTGTGACTCATCTCCTGGAGGGGCATGTTATCCTCTTGACCGACACATCGCCCACGGCCACCATTTTTCCCACCACCTTGTTTCATCATCTGCAGCATGCGGAGGAATATCGCCAGAATGCGCTGGTCGGCACCTATCTGCGCTGGGTGCGGATCCTGGGCATCCTTTTCGCTTTTCTGCTGCCCCCTTTGTGGCTTGCTATGGTGCTCCAAAGCAAACTACTGCCGGAAACGCTTGCTTTTCTCGGCACAAAGGATCCCGGCGTGATTCCCTTGGGCATACAGTTTATTTTAGCGGAAATCGGGGTAGAACTGGTAAGGATGGCAACGGTGCATGTGCCTTCGGCGCAGGCGACAGCTCTGGGCTTTATCGGCGCTTTCATGCTGGGTGAATTTGCGACGAAAGTCGGGCTGTTTTCCAACGAGGTTATATTTTATACCGCTGTTGCCGCGGTGGGCGCTTTCGCTACCCCCAGCGTCGAGTTGGCCATGGCGGTGCGCTTATTTCGCCTGCTGACCATTGTGTTGGTGATGCTGTTTAAAATACCGGGCTTCCTGGCAGGCGTGGCCATTTTCGCCCTGACCCTTCTCTTTACCAAATCTTTCGGGGTCTCGTACCTCTGGCCGCTGATTCCGTTAAACGTTCAGGCCCTGAAAGATATGTTCGTGCGCATGCCTATCCCTACGAAAACGATGCGCCCGGCGATTTTGAAACCATTGGATAAAGATCGGCTGGAGCCCGCAGGCACCAGCCGGAAAAAAGAGCAAGATACGGGCAAGTCTTCCGGGGACGAAGCTGCCGATGAGGACAAAAAGCTGTAATAGAGGCTGTGAAAAATGAACCGCCCTGCCGAACCGGAGAACCGACCCGTGATTAATAAAGGAGGTATATTGCTTGCCTTTACGTATCGGTATTCCCAGGGCATTGCTTGCTTATTATTACCTGCCGTTATGGGAGGAATTTTTCGTACAGCTGGGAGCGGAAGTTATCATCTCGCCCAAAACAAACAAAGAGTTGCTGGATGGCGGGGTTGAACTGGCGGTGGATGAGACCTGCCTGCCGGTGAAAGTGTTTATGGGTCATGTTGATTACCTGAAATCGCGGGCGGATGTGCTTTTTATTCCCCGGATTGTCAGTGTGGAGCCGCAAAAATACACCTGCCCGAAATTATTGGGCCTGCCGGATATGGTGAAAAGCAATATTGCTAATTTGCCGGTGATTTGGGGGGATACGGTCAATCTGAGCGCCAAAAGGCGTGACCTCTTGCCGGTTGTCTATCGGATCGGCCGCAGAATTTCTCCCAATGTTGTGAGGATCACGCAGGCCTTTTGGCGGGCCTGCCGGCAATTGCGCAAATATGAGTGTTTGCTGCGCCGGGGCAATAGCGTGGAAGAAGCCTACAACAGGTTGCGGCATAGGGAATGCGCGCCGTGGTTTTGGACAGGATTGCTTTCCCCGGGACCGGCGGCAAGAAGTAACGGGCCTTCCGCGCAGGTTAGCCGGCCCGCGGGATCCGGGGCTCCCCCCATAACCGTGGCGGTGGTGGGCCACGCTTACAATATTCATGATACCTATCTTTCCCTGGACATTATTTCCTGCCTGCGGAAAATGGGGGTCAATGTCCTAACGCCGGAAATGATGCGCAGGGATGACATCACGCGGGCCGTAAGCCACCTGCCCAAACAGCTGTTTTGGACTTTTTGCCAGCGTATTATGGGCACCGCCTGTCATTACCTTAATAACTGTCAACAGGCGGTGGACGGCATCATCAATATTGCCGCCTTTGGTTGCGGTCCTGATTCCCTGGTGGGTGAAATGCTGGCAAAGGAAACCCGGAGACGGGGGCAGATGCCTTTTATGCTGTTAACGATCGATGAACATACGGGAGAGGCGGGGTTGCTGACCCGTATAGAGGCCTTTATTGATATGATTCGCTGGAGGAGACAAAGAAATGCGTGTGACCTTTCCCCGTATGGGGGCCTTGGATCTAACATTTAATACCCTGTTTAAACAGTTGGGGGCGGAGGTGGTTCCGCCGCCGCCGGCGACAAAGGCGACGCTGGCCTTGGGCGTGAAGCATGCGCCGGAATTTGCCTGTTTGCCCTTAAAATTAATGCTGGGAAACTTTATTCAGGCGGTGGAACTGGGGGCAGATACCATTGTCATGTGCGGCGGGTGCGGGCCTTGCCGGTTGGGACATTATGCCCAGGTGCAGCAGCAAATTTTGGAGGACCTGGGCTACCGGGCGAGGGTGGTTGTTTTGGAGGCCAGTGTTTGCGATCTGCTGCCAAAAATCCGCCACCTGGCGCCGCACAAGAGCTGGCGGGAAATTTTGCGGGCCATAAATATCGCCTGGGTAAAAATGAACGCCAGTGATGGAATCGAGTCCCTGATGCTGAAAATCCGGCCGCGGGCCGTTAAACCCCGGGCGGTTACGGAGATATATGAGCAGGGTTTACAGCTGTTGGCTGCGGCCCATACTGTAGAGGAAATACGGACGGCACACAGGGAAACCTTTGCGGCCGTAAAAGCGCTGCCTCTCCGGGCGGAAAAACCGTTGTTGCGGATCGGCATTGTGGGAGAATTATTTGTGGCTCTGGAACCGCTGGTAAACCAGGAAATTGAACGCCGCCTCGGTGAACTGCAGGTGGAAGTGAAGCGTACGCTTTATGTCAGCGAATGGGTCCGGTCCCATTTGCTGTGGAGCAGGCAAGCCCGAAAACAGCGGCGGGCGGTCAAGGACGCGGCTCAGCCATACCTGGGACACTGGGTGGGCGGGCACGGACTGGAAAGTATCGGCCGCACCATTCAGCTGGCGCAGGCGGGCTTTGACGGCGTGATTCAGGTTCTGCCTTTTACATGTATGCCGGAAATTGTTGCGAAAAGCATCCTGCCGCAGATCAGTAAGGATTACGGTATGCCGGTGATGACGCTGGTGCTGGATGAACACGCGGGGGAGGCGGGCATTATGACACGCATAGAAGCCTTTGTTGATCTGCTGGAGAGAAGGCGCAAACAGGAGGATGTCAGGTATGAACGTATATTTGGGAGCTGATGTAGGTTCGGTAAGTACAAATATGGCCCTCGTCGACGGCTTGGGCAATGTATTGGAAACCCTGTACATGCGCACCCAGGGGCAACCGGTGCAGACGGTACAGGAAGCTTTGAAAAATATGGCGGGCAGTTTGCCGGTCACAGCTAAAGTAGAAGGGGTGGGCACGACCGGCAGCGGACGCATGCTGGCCAGTGTACTGGTTGGCGCAGACGCGGTAAAAAATGAGATCACCGCCCATGCTGTGGCGGCCCTGCATTTGGTGCCGGAGGTACATACCGTGCTGGAGATCGGCGGGCAAGATTCCAAAATAATCATTTTACGGGATGGAATTGTCACGGATTTCGCCATGAATACGGTATGCGCGGCGGGCACCGGCGCCTTTTTGGATCAACAAGCCGCGCGGCTGAATATTCCCATTGAGGAGTTTGGCGAGCATGCGCTGCAGTCCTCAACACCGGTGCGGATTGCGGGGCGTTGCGCCGTCTTTGCCGAATCGGATATGATTCATAAACAACAGACAGGCCATAGTATTCCCGATATTATTAACGGCTTGTGTGAAGCTTTGGTCCGAAACTATCTTAATAATGTCGCCCGGGGCAAGGATGTGGGCGCCCCTATCGTTTTTCAAGGCGGCGTGGCTGCCAATACCGGTATCCGGCGGGCTTTTGAACGGGCTTTAGGGACGGAAGTCGTCGTGCCCCGGCATCATGGTGTGATGGGTGCTATCGGTGCGGCACTGCTGGCCAGGGAAGAAACAGTCCGCACCGGCCGGACTTTTTTCCGGGGATTTTCCGCCGGTGACCTTCGTTACCGGCCCCGCAGTTTTGAATGCCAGGGATGTGAAAATCTTTGCGAAGTGGTGGAAATTAACATTGAGGGGGACGTTGCCGCCCGTTGGGGTGACCGTTGCGGTAAATGGAACATAGATTTTAAAGAGAAATTGAAAAATAGCTGTCTAATCTAATCCGGTACGATAAAATAGG
>DHRA01000084.1:7537-10124 GCA_002411145.1 Firmicutes bacterium UBA5324
CCTATTTTATCGTACCGGATTAGGGCATCATACTCTGATTTTTTTGCCGGTAAAAATTCCGGATTTTCATAAGGCTTTCATTAAACTTCTTGAGTTGCGCGTCGGCGGCCATTTTGTTTTCCGCCGTCACGGCGCCTTTAATTTTGTCAACTGATTCATGGGCTTTGGTTACCTCACTGAGGATGCCGGCTTGTTCAAGATTGGTTTTGCTTTGCTCCCAGGTTTTTTCCAGTTCCTCGGTGCGGACAAAGGCTTTTTTAAAGTCATGGTCTGCCAACTCCCAGGAAACATTGCGGCTGATGGCCGCCAAATTGACAATATCGGAAAGCGGAGACAGTTTATAGTTGGTCAGCAATTCCTGCAGGTTGTTGGCAAATTTGTTCAGACCGGCCATGCTTTCCTGGGATTTACCCGCTGCAATGGCCGTGCCCAGGGATTTTAAAGCTTCGTCGGTTTCCTGCACTCCTTTGACAGTTCCGGTTTCCGTCTTTGCCGTTTCCCAAAGGGCCAGTGCTTTTTGATATTCCGCCTGGGCTTGCGTGAAATCCATTTTGTTTAAAGGTTTGAAAAGTTCGTCAAGCGCGCTTACCAAATCAAAATATACCGACGGCGGACGTTTTACTTTTTCCACATAGGTTAACTCCTGTTGGCCGTTTTCCGGCTTGCTTTGCGGCGCCGGTTGCACGCCCAGCCGGGAACATCCCGCCGGCAGGCAAACAAGCAAATAAAGCACAAAGCTAAAGCATATCCATTTTTTTCGGCTCATTTTCCGATACCTCCCGGGCTGTTATCAAGTATATCATCTGCCTTTAGACCATCTTTTATTCCCGTGCGGCAGCAGTTTGCAAAGCAGTAATAATCAATAAGACTCTCCCATATATTTATATTGTCCCATGGCATAATTTCACATTTTATGAATATTTATTGCGTAAAGGACAAATGCCCCGAGAGGGAAGCAGGCTCCCTCTTGTTATTGAAAACTAAAGAGGGAGGGATATGACTTGTCGGGTATTGGACCGGGAGACCGGTTATAGATTGACAGTTCTGATGGAATTAGGCATTTGATGACGGGGAGGGAAAATAACGCATGGAAAATTTCGATCTGTTCAAGGATATTGCTGAGCGCACCGGTGGGGATATCTATATAGGGGCGGTCGGTCCGGCGCGCACCGGTAAATCCACCTTTATCAAAAAATTTATGGAGGCCTTGGTTCTGCCCAATATCGCCGACCCGTATGAGCGGGAAAGAACCAAGGATGCATTGCCGCAAAGCGGCGGCGGCCGTACCATTATGACGACCGAACCAAAGTTTATTCCCGACGAAGCAGTGGAGATCAGCATCAAAGAAAATGTGAAAGTAAATATACGCATGGTTGATTGTGTAGGCTATACTGTGCCCGGCGCGCTTGGCTATGAGGAAGAAAGCGGGCCGCGTATGGTTTTAACACCGTGGTTTGATTACGAAATACCTTTTCAGGAAGCTGCGGAAATCGGTACGCGGAAAGTAATTGCCGAACACTCCACCATTGGCTTGGTTATTTTGACCGACGGCACAATTACGGAAATACCGCGGGAGAGCTATGTTGAAGCGGAACAACGCGTAATCAACGAGTTAAAAGAACTGCAGAAACCTTTTTTGGTGATTTTAAACTCGACGACCCCCAATACGAAGGAAGCGCGGGAACTGGCGGCCAAATTAGAGGGTGAATATGACGTGCCGGTATTGCCGGTAAATTGTGCTGAGTTATCACAGGAAGACGTTTGTGCAATTTTGCAGGAAGTTCTTTACGAATTCCCCGTCCGGGAAGTCAATATTACTTTACCCAAGTGGGTTGAGGAACTTGACAGTACGCATTGGCTGCGGGTTAAATTTGAAGACGCAATCCATGAAGTTGTGCAATATGTCCGCCGGTTGCGGGATATTGACCGCGCCATCGACGACCTGAATAGTTTTGACTTCGTCGAAGAAGTCATTCTCCACGATATGGATCTGGGAAATGGTTTGGCGGTAATTGAGATGACGGCCCGCGGTGAATTGTTCTATCAGATTCTTGAAGAAATCACCGGGGTTAATCTCGAAGGCGAGCATACGCTGTTGCGCCTCATGAAAGACTATGTAGTCGCCAAGTGTGAGTGGGATAAAGTGGCCGGCGGCATAGAACAGGTAAGGGCGACCGGCTACGGTATCGTATCTCCTTCCGTGGAGGAAATGATATTGGAGGAGCCGGAAGTTATCCGGCAAGGCTCACGCTTTGGGGTGCGGTTAAGGGCCATTGCCCCCTCCATTCATTTGATCCGCACGGATGTCAAAGCGGAGATTTCGCCCATTATTGGTACGGAAAAACAAAGCGAGGAATTTATTACCTACATGATGAGTGAATTTGAAGGGGATGCGCAAAAAATTTGGCGGTCACAGATCTTTGGTAAATCACTTAACGATTTGGTTCGAGAAAGTATCGCCGGCAAGCTTCATGCCATGCCGGAGAACGCGCAGCAAAAGATGCAGGAAACCCTTACGAAAATCGTCAATGAAGGAAACGGCGGCTTGATCTGCATTATATTCTAGTGAACTTGTCTGGCTATGCCA
>DHRA01000084.1:10280-20308 GCA_002411145.1 Firmicutes bacterium UBA5324
AACACCCACTTGTAGAAGTGGGTGTCTGCGAAATGGGATAAAAAAATAACAGAGGATTAGTCAGGGTTCACCGGCTAATCCTCTGTTGTTTTTTCGTGCAATGCTCTTGCTCTTTTTTTTTGTCTCATGGTATAATGTCTACCATACAAACATAAATATCCGTGCGTAATACACTGGAGGTGATTGGCATGATGGGCCAGAAATCCGCGTTTTTTTTAGTGCGCGAAGAGATTTTACCGGAAGCAATCAAAAAAACCATTAAGGTAAAAGAATTGCTTAAACGCGGAGAAGTGCGCACAATTAATGAAGCAGTGGAAAAAATGGGACTCAGCCGTAGTGCTTATTACAAATATAAAGACTATGTATTCCCTTTTTATGAGGCCAGCCAGGAAAAAATCGTTACGGTTTCTCTGTTGCTGGAACATAAAGCCGGTGTATTATCGCGGGTATTGAATACCGTTGCCAATGAACGCGGGAATATTCTCACCATTAACCAGGGGATTCCTTTGCAGGGAATTGCCAACGCGGCCATTTCCCTGGAGACTGCCGACCTGGCCTTGGATTTGGAAGCCTTGCTGGAGAAGATCCGGATGGTGGATGGGGTGAAAAAGATTGATGTTTTGGGGGCAACACGTTAAGATATTATGGACTTGGAGGGTAAGTATATGAACCGCGATGCAATAAAAATAGGCTTGCTGGGGTTAGGAACCGTGGGAACCGGCGTTATGCGGGTGTTACATGATAACGCGGCCGACATTGCGCGAAAAGTAGGGGTTCCGCTGCGGGTGGAAAAGATTTTGGTGCGGGATGCAGCCAAAGCGAGAACGCTTGCTGTAGATAAATCTCTCTTAACGACAAAGGCCGCTGATATTCTGGCTAATCCGGAAATTGATCTGGTGATCGAACTTATGGGGGGCGAACACCCCGCCAAAGACTATATCTTAACGGCGATGAAACAGGGGAAACATGTTGTTACCGCCAATAAAGACGTTGTGGCCAAACATGGCAAAGAACTATTCGATACGGCGGCAGCCAGCAGGGTGGACTTTCAGTTTGAAGCAAGCGTAGGCGGAGGTATTCCAATCATCAGACCATTGAAACAATGCTTAGCGGGCAATAAAATTCAGGAAATCATCGGCATTGTCAATGGCACAACAAACTACATGCTCACCAAGATGTCGCAGGAAGGCTGCGACTTTCATGCGGTTTTGCAGGAAGCGCAGGAAAAGGGTTATGCGGAGGCTGACCCCACCGCCGATGTGGGAGGCTTGGATGCGGCCCGGAAAATTGCGATTCTCGCCTCGATTGCTTTTAGCAGCCGGATCGGTGTGGATGACGTTTACGTGGAAGGAATCACTCAAATTACCCCCGGGGACATCGCTTATGCCAGGGAACTGGGGTATGTAATAAAATTGCTGGGGATCGCCAAAGAAGTGGACGGACAAGTCGAGGTGCGGGTGCATCCGGCGTTTATTCCCCAAACGCATCCGCTGGCATCTGTAAACGATGTATTTAATGCGATCTTTGTAAAGGGTGATGCCGTAGGCGAAACCATGTTCTACGGACGCGGCGCCGGCGAACTGCCGACCGCCAGCGCGGTGGTGGCCGATGTGATTGATGTTGCGCGGGATATTGTGCATAATATCAGCAGCCGTATCCTGTGCACGTGCTTTAATAATAAACCCTTACGCAGCATGGAGGAGGTGCCCTCTTCTTTCTATGTGCGTTTAATTGCCTTGGATAAACCGGGGGTGCTTGCGACCATTGCCGGCGCCTTTGGCTCTCAGGGAGTGGGCCTGCAGTCGGTTATCCAAAAACGCAAGGTTGATTGTAATGCGGAAGTGGTACTGGTAACTGACAAAGTAGCAGAAAAACATGTGCGTAATGCATTACGCGTCCTTGAAGCAGATGATGTTGTAAGGGAAATCGGCAATGTAATTCGGGTTGAGGGAGGAAATTTATCATGAGATGGCCAGGTATTGTGGAAGCATTTAGAGATTATTTACCAGTGAGTGACAAAACACCGGTTGTGACCCTTAACGAGGGAAATACGCCGCTTTTAACGGCTCCGTATATCGCCTCCTTGCTGGGTAAGGATGTCAGTGTGTATGTAAAATACGAGGGGTTGAACCCTACCGGTTCTTTCAAGGACCGGGGCATGGCCATGGCGGTAACGAAAGCGAAGGAGGAAGGTTCAAAGGCGATTATCTGCGCCTCCACCGGTAATACTTCGGCCGCGGCCGCGGCCTATGCCGCCCGCTGCGGCATGCGTTGCATTGTATTGATTCCGGAGGGCAACATTGCTCTGGGCAAACTGGCACAGGCGATGCTATATGGCGCGACCGTGGTGGCGATTAACGGCAATTTTGACAAGGCGCTTGAATTGGTGAAGGAAATATCACAACGTCACCCCATAACTCTTGTTAACTCTGTGAATCCATACAGGATTGAGGGGCAAAAAACCGGTTCCTTTGAAATATGCAGCCAACTGGGGCATGCACCCCGTTATCATGCGATCCCTGTCGGCAACGCCGGCAACATTACCGCCTATTGGAAGGGTTACAAAGAATACAAAGCAAACGGAAAAATTGATTCCCTTCCCCAAATGCTCGGTTTTCAGGCGGCGGGGGCGGCCCCCATCGTCCTTGACCGTATTGTGGAACAACCTGATACGGTGGCCACGGCCATCAGAATCGGCAACCCTGCCAGCTGGCAGTATGCAAAGGAAGCCATCTCCCAGTCCGGCGGCTTAATTGAAGCAGTCACAGATGAGCAGATTTTGGAGGCGTATCAGTTGCTGGCCCGTCATGAAGGCATTTTCGTAGAACCGGCTTCCGCTGCTTCAGTCGCAGGTATATTGCAGCTGGCAAAACGCGGCTTTTTCAAACCGGGGGATGATGTTGTCTGCATCCTCACCGGTCATGGCTTGAAGGATCCTGATAACGCATTGAAGCTGGGTAATCAGCCCGTTTCCATTCCCGCGGATATCGCTGCCGTGGAAAAGATCATATTGGGGTGAGTGTATGAAAATCCGGGTTCCCGCCACTTCAGCGAATTTAGGTCCGGGCTTTGATACGCTGGGTATGGCATTCAATTTGTATAATACCGTGGAAATGGAATTTCGCCAGTCAGGACTGTTAATTGAAGTGGAAGGCTTGGGAAAAGAAACGATACCTACGGATGAAAGCAATATTATTTATCAAAGCGCGCAAAAAGTGTTCCGGATGGCAGGAAAACAAGTGAACGGGCTGTATCTGAAGCTAACCAACGAAATTCCCTTGTCCCGCGGCTTGGGCAGCAGTGCGGCGGCAATTGTGGGCGGCGTAGTCGCCGCCAATCATCTGAGTGAAGGTGAATTGGATCTGCAAACCTTGCTGCAGATAGCCAGTGATATTGAAGGCCATCCGGACAATGTCGTGCCGGCCATGCTGGGCGGATTTACGATCGCCGGCATGGAACAGGGAAAGGTTCGTTATGTACGCCTGGATCCCTTAGCAGAATTGAAAGCGGTTGTCGCCGTGCCCGCTTTTACCTTGGCGACGCACAAATCACGCCGGGTATTGCCCAGCCAGGTGCCGCTGCAGGATGCAGTGTTCAATATCAGCCGTACGGCATTTCTGGTCACCGCTTTAAGTCTGGGGCATCTCCAGCTTTTGGGCATGGCGATGGAAGACCGGCTGCATCAGCCTTACCGTTGCAAGCTTATTCCCGGGATTGAAGACGTATGGCAAGCGGCAAAGGACGCCGGCGCGTTATCCGCCGCCTTAAGCGGCGCCGGACCGTGTGTGATTGCCTTTACCGTAAAAAATACGGCCCAAATCGGAGCAGCGATGCAACAGGCATTTTTAAAACATGATATACAAGCGGATATTCTGGCTTTGTCCCCGGATTGTACCGGCGCCATTATGGTTTGACAAACTCCGGACAGGGAACAGGGTTAATGCTGTTCCCTGTCCGGAGAATACCCTCTTTACATTCCCCCCTGGTTTTGCTATAATAAAATGCGTCGCCGTCGGGGCGTAGCTCAGTTTGGCTAGAGCGCTACCTTGGGGTGGTAGAGGCCGCACGTTCGAATCGTGTCGCTCCGACCAACAGCATAAAAGGAATCCCGGGGTTTTATGATCCCCGGGATTTTTTCGTTTCTAATCTGTTTTCTAATCTTTTATGGAAGTAGTACGCGTAGGGTGGGCAATTCATATGTCCTGTCATAAAACCTCCGCTTGACATTTTCTCATATAAAATGTATACTGGGATTTGTCGTCGGGGCGTAGCTCAGTTTGGCTAGAGCGCTACCTTGGGGTGGTAGAGGCCGCACGTTCGAATCGTGTCGCTCCGACCAAAAGAGACCGGAGTTCACAAGTGCTTGTGAACTCCGGTCTCTTTTCTTAGGATTTACCCTTGCACGTTATACATTCCCTTGTTTTGCATATAATTGAAAATCGCTTCGCCATGCTGCTGTTCTTCTTTTTGGATATGATTCAGGGCTTGCCGCACGTTTGCATCGGTGAACTCAAAAATGGCCGTATTATACGCGCCCGATACATATTTTTCGGTCATCAGCATATCATTGCAAAGAGAAGCATTATTTGTGCCGGCAGCATTTTGCATGCCTGTCGACGGGGAACCTGCGTAATTTTGGGTTTGTCCTCCGCCCTGTTGATTTTGCGGGGACATTTGCTGCTGGTTTTGCCCTGCCTGGTTCGTGTTCGTACTGGGCACTTGTCCATTTAAGATCTGGGTGATAGTGTTATAGTGCTGCTGTTCCTGCTGGGCTAAATTCTGAAACAATTGTTTTAGCTGTTGATCCTGGGTCGTCGCGGCATAATCGCGATATTTCTCAATACATACTTTTTCATGTGTTAACTGATCCTTAAGTAAGGATGTTTCTTTTTGGCTCAAATTCTTCATGGATTACACCTCCTCGTTATTATCAAAAATATTATTCCCCCGCAGGTGATATTTATGTGAGGATAGAAGTTATTAATTTAACGTTTTCATAATATATTGACAAATTCTTGAGAAAAATGCTACAATCAACCAAATTAGGATGGGAGATGGATGTACCATGAGCATTCGAGACCAATTTTCGCAAAAAAAGTGTGTAGTATCCTGTGAAATATTCCCTCCAAAGCCGGATTTACTGCTGGAAACGGTATTTAATACCCTGGATGAACTAAAAGGGATACCCCTTGACTATATAAGTGTTACATACGGAGCGGGGGGGAGCGATACAACCCGGTCCCTGGAAATTGCCGCCAATATTAAGAACCGGTATCAAATGGAAACCCTGGCCCATTTAACCTGTATTGGCGCGTCCCGGGCGCACATCTCGGAAATTGCCCGTAAACTGCAAACACAGAATATCGATAACATCCTGGCCTTGAGGGGTGATATCCCTGCTGATGTGACCCTTGACCAAGCTGCGAAGGACTACAGTTTTGCCTCCGATTTGATTGTACATCTGAAGGAACTGGGCGATTTCTGCATCGGCGCCGCCGCATACCCGGAGGGGCATATCGGGTGTGCCGATGTCAAAACTGATTTGCTTAACCTAAAATTAAAGGTGGAGGCGGGAGTCGATTTTCTCATCACCCAACTTTTTTTCGACAATGATTACTTTTACCGGTTTTCGGAGCAGGCCCGGGCATTGGGGATAAATTGTCCCATTTCCGTGGGGATTATGCCGATCCTCAATGTCCGGCAAATAAAACGGATCACCGATCTCTGCGGCGCGCGCATCCCGCGGCAGGTACAGAATATGCTGGACCGTTATCAGGGCAATCCGGCTGATGTTGCTGCGGCCGGGGTCGACTATGCCTGCCGGCAGATTGAAGATTTATTAAGCTTTGGGGTCGCAGGAATCCATTTATACACCATGAATAAAGCAGCTTATACGAAACAAATCATGGAAAATACCGGTCTCATGAAAAGATAAAAAGAGTACTTGGACATCCTCATATTTTTATTGCATATTTTAACAGGTTGGTGTACAATATTAAGTGAACGGTTTCACTTAATTAGTGGGCAAGGTGGTTCAATAAAATGTGTGTAATTTCGATTTGTGTGGGTAGTGCTTGTCATTTACGGGGATCACATGATGTTTTAAACATGTTTGAGTTCTTGATAGAACAGTATCAGGTTGACGCCACCGTTAGCCTGGAAGGGAACTTTTGCCAAGAAAGATGCACCGAAGGTGTGGTTATTAAAATCGATGACGAAGTTATTACTAATGTCGATAAAACCAAAGTGTTTACGCTTTTTGCTGAGAAGGTATTGGGAGGGAACTTTCGTTGAATATTATTTTCACGAAACTCGCTGACTGTCGCGATTGTCATCGTTGTGTACGGACATGCCCTACAAAAGCCATCGGTGTAGAAAATGGTCAAGCCCGTGTTATTGATGAGCTTTGTATCATGTGCGGATTATGTGTGCGTTCTTGTCCCCAACAAGCAAAAGTTATTGTTGATAACACCGATACAGTCCGAGAATGGCTGCAGTTAGGGGAGCGGGTGCTAATCAGTTTAGCCCCGTCTTTTGCTGCGGCCTTTAATGATTTTAAACCTTGGCAAGTTTTCGCCGCCTTGCATAAGGCGGGTTTTCATAAGGTTGAAGAAACAGCTTTTGGTGCATTACTGGTTGCCGAACAGTACAAACAGTATATGCAGGATGATTCCAGGCCAATCACTATTTCTTCCTGTTGTCCGGTTGCTGTAAATATTGTTGAGAAACATTTTCCCCAATTAATCTCGATATTATCGCCGACAGTATCGCCCATGATCGCCCATGCAAGACTGCTCCGTGCCAAGGAGCAAGATAACGTACGTGTTGTCTTTGTTGGGCCGTGCTTCGCCAAAATAACCGAGGCGTTAGAGCAGCGTGGTGTTGATGCTGTTTTAACTTTTCAACAATTAAGGCGCTTACTTCAACAGCAGAGAGTAGTCATTGAGGAGTTGACCGAAGAGGGTTGTCCCAATTTGACGAAGTTGAATACACGTATGTTTGCTGTGTCTCAGGGTGTATTGAAGTCATTTTTATCCGCGCAGCAAATGTATACGCAGGATGTTATATCCGCTGAGGGTGTAGAGCAGTGCTTTGGGTTGTTCGAAGCAATTTCGCGCGGAGAAATCCGGCCGCGTTTTGTGGAGGTTATGGCCTGCGTCGGAGGGTGTATTGGCGGTCCGGGGATTGATAGCTCGGTATGTACGGTAGCCCGGCGGTCAAAAACCGTGCAATACTCACGCTCCTGTTGTGCGCCTAAAGAATGGGAATCTGTTCCGGAAATTAATATGCATCGTCGTTATACCGAACGTACGTCAGCCAAGGAAGTGCCGACCGAAGAGCAAATTAAGGAAATCCTCGCCCAAACGCGAAAATTTACAACAGCGGATGAAAAAAACTGTGGAGGATGCGGCTATAATACATGTCGGGATAAAGCAATCGCCGTATTCCAAGGAATGGCGGAGATGGAAATGTGTCTCCCTTATATGCGGATGAGGGCTGAATCCCTTGCCAATATTATTGTTCATTATTCAGTGAGCGGCATGATTGTAGTTGATGAAAATATGATTATCCGTGAGTTTAATCCGGCGGCGGAGCGGATGTTCGAGACAAGCTGCTCCCAAATCCGCGGTTATCCTTTGGCATTGGTCATGGATGATACGGATTACATTAAAGCTGCAGCAACTAACAAGACTCTACGCATTCCTTGCGTGGAATATCCCCAATTGAATTTGATCACCGATCAAAAGATAATCCCCGTAAAACAGCATGGAATCGTCATAGGAATGATTCATGATGTAACGGAGCGGGAAAAGCGGGCGAAGGAACTGGAAAAAGTAAAAGACCAGGCGATTCAAAAGGCCACGGAGATTGTGAACAAGCAAATGTTGGTAGCTCAGGAAATCGCCGGACTGTTAGGGGAGACTACGGCCGAAACAAAAGCGGCTCTTTTGGAATTGATCTCCTTGTATCGTGGTAAGGAGGGACGCTAAATGGCGCTAATTCCGGAAGTGTGGTGGCGTTCCTTGCCCAAACGCGGGGAAGAGTTATGCGGTGACAATGTCGAAGTTGTCTGTTTGCCGGACATGACCCTGATTGTTCTCTCCGATGGGCTTGGCAGTGGCGTGAAAGCTAACATATTAGCTACTCTGACGACTCGTATCGCTTCTGGTTTGCTCAAGCGCGACATTCCTTTGGAAGTTGTGGTGGAAACGGTGATGCAGACATTGCCCGTCTGCAAAGTGAGAAACCTTGCTTATTCCACTTTGGCTATTCTGCAAATTGATCGGGTTGGTAATACGCGTTTGATTGAGATTGATACACCCCGGGTGCAGGTTGTGCGTTACGGCAAGGTGCGTGAGTTGGCTTTTGAGCAGAAAAGTATTCACGGCAAAGAAGTACTTTACAGTCATTTTACATTAAATTCCGAAGATGTGCTGGTTATGGTTTCCGACGGCGTAATACACGCAGGCATTGGCGGTGTTCTTACCCTCGGATGGGGCGTTGATGGATTAGCTGATTATTTGCAGGACAGTATTTGTGCAGCAATGAGTACAATGGATATCGTTGACCGGATTATCCAGCAATGTGAAGGTTATTACGCTTCATCGCCCGGCGATGATACTACCGTGATAGCTGTAAAAATGCGGGAAGAACGGAGGATTAAACTATTAACGGGTCCTCCGGGGGAGCCTTCTTTGGATAAATCTGTGGTAGAAAGCTTCATGCAAGGATCGTATGTGAGAATTGTTGCCGGGGGCACAACGGCAAAGATTGTTGCCCGTGTTTTGGAAAGAAGACTGACTATCCTCTTGAAATATGAAGATGAAGAAGTGCCTCCAACAGGAAAAATTGACGGAATTGATCTCGTAACCGAAGGCATGCTTACTTTGAAAAAAGCGTTGGAGAGACTGCAAAAAGCTAGGTCTGCGGGGCTATTAACCAATAAAAAAGACGGGGCAACCCTTCTTGCAAAGATTCTGCTTGGGGCGGATGATATTTACATTATGGCAGGAAAAGCCGTGAATCCCGCACATCATAACCCGGATATTCCTTTTGAACTTGGTATTCGTAGCCAGGTGGTTGAAAAAATTGCAGCATACCTAATGTCAATTGGCAAGAAGGTAACCATTGAATGGTGTTAGATAATTTCGCGACCGGAAAAATTAAAAAACTCGGCTTACGCTGAACAAAAGGCTCAGCGCAAGCCGAGTTTTTTAAATACAAGGAATTTAATGGTTTAGTATAGAAATATGCTTATATAAAAATACTTACATATATTTGGTTATTAGGAGGATGATCATCTTGACGGAAGATGTGGCGGAAATGCTAATTGGTGAAACCTTGGAGAAATATGAAGAATATGTGAATCCGGCTGTGGCCCGGTTATTTCGCTTTATGGGCCTGGCAACCATCGAGTGGCAGGCCGAGGGAACGGTAATTCGTGATATAAAAGGAAAAGAATATATAGATTGTCTGGGGGGATATGGCGTTTTCAGCTGTGGACACCGTCATCCGAAGGTTGTGCAGGCTGTGGTAGATCAATTGCAGCACATGCCTTTGTCCAGTAAAATTTTACTGAATAAGCAGATGGCCGATCTGGCGGAAATATTAGCCGCCATAACCCCCGGTGATTTGCGCTATTCATTTTTCTGCAACAGTGGGACCGAGGCCGTGGAAGGGGCTCTGAAGCTGGCCCGTATCCACACCGGCAAAAGTAAAATAATCTCCACGCAAAACTCCTTCCATGGCAAATCACTGGGGGCGTTAAGCGCAACAGGCAGGGAACTGTTTAGAGAACCTTTTCAGCCCCTGTTGAGCGGTTTTGCCCATGTACCGTTCGGCGACATCGATGCTCTCCGGGCCGTGATTGATGAAGACACGGCGGCCGTCATCCTTGAACCGATCCAGGGCGAAGGAGGTATTATTCTGCCGCCGGAGGAATATCTGCCCAACGTACGGCAATTATGCGATGATACCGGCGTATTGCTGATTGCCGATGAGGTCCAGACCGGTCTGGGGCGTACGGG
>DHRA01000076.1 GCA_002411145.1 Firmicutes bacterium UBA5324
GCGTAGCCAGACAAGTTCACTTAGGGATATATCTTATGCAGCATACGGGGGAAGGGAATCGTTTCCCGAATGTGTTCCAGCCCGCACAGCCAGGCGACCATCCGTTCCAACCCGAGACCGAACCCGGCGTGGGGCACTGTCCCGTAGCGGCGTAAATCCAGATACCAGGCGAAGGCTTCCTCCGGCAGGCGGTGCTCGCGGATACGTTGTTCCAACAGATCAGGGTCATCTATGCGTTGTCCGCCGCCGATGATTTCCCCATAGCCTTCCGGCGCCAAAAGATCGGCGCCCAAAACAACCCTGGCGTCCGCCGGATCGGGCTTCATGTAAAAGGCTTTAATCGCGGCGGGATAACGATGTACAAAAACGGGCGCGGCAAATTTACCGGAAAGCAGGGTTTCGTGCGGCGCGCCGAAATCTTCACCCCAGGGGAAATCTTCCCCGCTTTCCTGAATCATACGTACCGCGTCGCTGTAACTAATGCGGGGAAAGGGCGGTTTGATCCCCTCCAGTTTGCTTACATCCCGTCCGATATGCTCCAGGTCCGCCCGATGCTTTTCCAGGATGCGCCGCACCACGTAACAGATCATCTCTTCCTGTATCTGCAGGCTGTCTTCCATGTCATGGAAGGCCATTTCCGCTTCAAGCATCCAGAACTCCATAAGATGGCGGCGGGTTTTGGATTTTTCCGCGCGAAACGTCGGACCGAAACAATAGGTCTTGCCGAAGGCCATGGCATTGGCCTCACTGTAGAGCTGTCCGCTTTGGGAAAGAAAACCCCTTTCGCCATGATAATCAAGCTCAAAAAGAGTCGTGGTCCCCTCGCAGGCCGCCGGTGTAATGATGGGTGCATCGGCCAGGATAAAATCCCGCTCATGAAAAAAGTCCCGCAAGGCTTTTTCAATTTCCGACCGGATACGTAAAATGATGTTTTGCCGCGGCGTTCTAATCCAGAGATGGCGATGTTCCATGAGAAAATCCACCCCATGTTCCTTATGGGTAAGGGGATAGGGTTCAGCCCTGCCGATGATTTCCAGATCACCGATCAGCATTTCATACCCTCCCGGGGCCTTGGGGTTTTCCTGCACTTTGCCCCGTATCCGCACAGATGATTCCTGCGTTGCGCTGTTGGCCAGAGCGAAAAGCGCTTCCCCCGCTTCACTTTTCACCAACACGCCCTGGACCAGGCCACTGCCGTCACGCACAATCAGAAACACAATTTTCCCTGAGGAACGTTTATTGTATAGCCATCCCTGCACCGTTATCTCCTGGTTCACATAATCCTTTATCCGTTTAATGGACACCGTTTGCAAAAATGACACCTTCCCTCCGTCACCTACCGATAATTGATAAACTGCAAATCAATCCCGAAATCTTGCTCTTTCAGTTTTTGGATGACCAACTGCAAATCGTCCCTTTTCGCACCGGACACCCTCACCTGGTCATCCATAATCTGCGTCTGGACTTTTAGTTTCAGTTCTTTCACCGTCGCGACAACTGCCTTCGCTTTTTCTTTGTCAATCCCTTTTTGAATGGTAATAAACTGACGCATCATTCCCCCGGCGGCACTTTCAATTTTCCCGGGCTGCAGGCATTTTAACGGCACATTTCTTTTTACCATTTTTGTCCGCAGCATGTCGAGCATTGCTTCCAGCTTCCAGTCATCTTCCGCCAGCATTTTCAGCGTGTCCTTTTCCAGGGTAATCTCTGCTTTACTGCCTTTAAAATCATACCGCTGCTCAATTTCGCGGCTCGTCTGATTTACTGCATTGGACATCTCCTGCATATCCACTTCGGACACAATATCAAAAGAACTGTCTTTCGCCATAATCTACCTTTCCTCCACTCATCATAGTATTCACTGCCAGTTCTATTTTAACCTAAAACGGGCAAGTGGTAAAATCTTCTGTCATAAAAATACATTTTCGCCAGCAAACTATCTTAATCAAAGTTGAAACAGGTGACATGCATGGACTGCATATCCCACGCACTTGCAGGATTGACCCTGTACCAAACACGCACGCAGAAACTCGGGCATGCCCCGGCTTTGCTTTGGGCGGCGCTGGCTGGCTCAGAAATGCCGGATGCCGATATCCTGTATCGCATTGACGGTCCCCTGGCTTATCTGCTTAATCACCGGGGCATCAGCCACTCGCTGCCGGGTCTGTGCCTGATGGCTGCATTGCTGACTTATCTGCTGCATTGCCGCTACCCCGCCACCCCTGTGCGCAGCCTTTTTTGCTGGAGCGGCGGCGCGGGCTTAATTCACATTTTGCTTGATGCCGCCAATACCTGGGGTACACGCATCTGGTTTCCCTTCAGCAGTATTTGGGTAACCGGGGATCTCCTCCCCTTTACCGATCCTCTGCTCATTTTCTTAGGCGCTGCCGGCTTGCTGGCCGGCTGCCTCAATGCGCCGCACCGCCGCCGCTACGCCCTGGCGGCATGCTTACTGTTTATGTTGTATGTAGGCGGGCGTGCCGTTTTGCATCAGTATTTTCTGCGGGAACTTCAGCTGCAATACGCGTCCCTTTCCCTGCAAAAAGTCAGTGTGCTGCCCACCATACACCCGTTGCGCTGGCAGGGGGTGCTTGAAACAAATACCAGCGTCGTGCTCGGCGATATCAATACGGCTACCCTGCAATTAGACTGTACGGACTGGTATCCTGTCCGGGAAGATCCCCTGCTGGCCTCCTGCCGGTCTGCCCAATCCGTCGCCCCCTCACTGCCCTTTTTCCGCTACCCCGCCCTTTCTCTGAAACAGGAAGCGGATAAAAATATTATTGTTGTCTCGGATTTGTACTTTTACGCCAACCCTCACCGGCAGGCGTCCTTTGAACTCCGTAAAGATGGCACCATCGTGCGGCTGCGGCAGAGAAAGCTACCTCTTGTGCAGTAGCTGCCGGAGCTAGTACTCTGTAAGAAAACAGCGCACATAGTTTAAGGTAACCGGCCAGGCCTTGTCGTTCGACGGCCCGAATAAAGGCCGCCACCCCCTGCGTGTCAGATTCAAATGCCACGCGCTGTTGGGCGGATATACGCATACCGGTTCGCCGGTTTCGACACGAACATAAGGCAGTGAGTAGCCCAGTGTTGCACTGTTTTCCCAAACGACGCCGTCATTGAACCCCCCTGCGACATCCCGGGCGGCAGAGCCTGTTATTACATGCTGGGGTATAGCCCGGGCCGCCTCACAGCCGCTGTTGAGCGTGTTGATGAATGCGCTGCCGGTCTTTAGATCCTGCAGCCCGGGATGATTCATGAACCATTGCCCGTAAACTGCCAGCGACGTACCCCAATTGGGCGTGGCAATCATGATGAGGCGCCGGACATTCATCACACCATACTTTTGCAGAAGACGGCGCCCGATCAATCCGCCGTTACTAAAACCAATCAAGGTAAGCGGTATATTCTTCTTTAACATGTTTTCGCCTTCAAGCCACTGGTACAAGCTATCAGTTAAGGCTTCATTGCCTAACGCCGTATCTATTTGCGCCGCCATGACCCTGCGGGCCATGGGCTGCAGAGCTTCTTTGAACAGTGACCATTCCTGGCCGTTACTGTTAAACCCCGGCAGCAGGATTATCAGGGTCTTGCGGCAGCGGGGAATGCTTCTGCGTAATTGGCGGCCGGACAGAGTTAACGGAGGTTTATACTCGGCAGCCAACTGGTGTTCCCGCAAGGCCACCCGATATTCCCCGGTCGCCCGCATATAGCAGTTATGGGAGACTACCGGGAATCGCTTTTCCAAACAAAATCCCTCCCTGCCAGGGTAAAAGATATATAAAAAAACCGCCGGTGTTCCGGCGGTTGTCATCGCTTAACTTTCACCCCGTAAGATTTTCGGGGGATTTTCCGCGCACACCACATTAATATCATTTATCGTCCGGCGGAGTTCCTGCACCCGGGCCAGCCGTTGGCGCACAAAGGGGGCGGCGATACGCTGGCGGATTTGTACAATATATGCTCCTTCCGGCACACGGCGGCTGTAATAACCTTGATTGTCCGTATAAGCCTGGAACCTTTCTCCTGTTGCCCGGTTACAGATCAGTACCAATTGATTTGTTAAAGGTCGCACCGGGCGACTGCCCACCTTCACCGAAACGCTCCCCTCAATGGTCCCCAGTACAACGCCCGGTGTAAAAGGTTCACTGCTTTCTTCACTGTCAACAGACTCCGAATCTCCGGGCAGCGCCTCACCCGCTTCGACTTCCACTGTTTCCGCGGAAACCTCCGGCATAGACGGCAGGGTCTCCACCCCGTCCGGGGCCGCGGGCATGTAGCCGGTTTCCACAAAATCAGCGGCCGGTTCAGTTTGAAACGGCTCTACGGGAGGCAGGGTGGGACTCTGCGCCGGTGTTGCCGTGGTCTCGGGGGTCCAGTCACAACTTGTATTGGCTATGTTTGCTGCGACAGGACCGGGCGGCGTCCACGGCACGGGCGGCATGGGAGGATATTCCGCCGGTATCGCCGGTACAGGCGCCGGCCAGGGATTAGGAACGAGCGGCGCATCCGCCGGCGGCAGAGCTTCAGCGCCGGCGACAGGACCGTAGAGGGATTGCGCGGGACTGTAGGGAGTGCCGGCCGGCATCGGCGGCGTTATGTCCTCCTCCCCACCCACGGGAATCCCGGGATACTGGGGGCCATAGCCCGGATACGCCATGGCCGGGCTTGCCGGATACTGGGGACTATAACCCGCATATCCCATCCCCGGGCCCATGGGATACTGCGGCCCGTAGCCCGCATATTCCATGGCCGGGCTTGCCGGATATTGCGGTCCATAACCCGCATATCCCATGGCCGGGCTTACCGGATACTGCGATCCATAACCCGCATATCCCATGGCCGGACTTACCGGATACTGCGGTCCATAACCCGCATATCCCATCCCCGAACCCAGCGGGTACTGCGGTCCGTAGTCCGGATATCCCATGGCCTGACCCGCTGGATACTGCGGTCCGCAACCCGGATATTCCATGGCCGGGCTTACCGGATACTGTGATCCACAACCTGGATATCCCATGCCCGGACCCACCGGGTACTGCGGCCCGCAGCCCGGATACTCCATGGCCGGACCCGCCGGATACGGCGTCGGGCAACATCCCGGTGTCCCCATGTACGGATTTTGGGGATAATATAGACAATGCCTGCTATACGGCCAGTGTTGCCAATACATGCAATCAAACTCCTTTCACGGGTATATTATTTCACTATATTATATTGGGCGCTGAGGATAAACGGTGCATTGAGGTTGGTTTTCATATTGGAAAACCAACGGTAATTTTTCCCTGAATAATGCTATAATAGCGAATAGAATACCGACTAGTTTAGAGCGGGGTGGTCAATATAGATACATCGGAGAATACCCTTACCTATCGCGTGGAAGCCCGGGACGCGGGCAGGAAAATTCAGGATATTTTGCAGCATAGACTGCACTTGTCGAGAATATTTATACGCGAACTAAAAGCACATGCGGGAATTTTCAGGAATAATGCGCCTGTGTTTGCAAATCAGCGGGCCGAGTCGGGTGATATCCTCAGTATCCGCTGGCAAAATGCGCAGCAGGACATTGAACCGCGTCCTCTGCCCCTATCTATAGTCTATGAAGATCCGGATATCCTGGTGCTTGATAAACAATGGGGAATATTGTCCCATCCCGTAAAGACTTCCCCGGAAGCAACCATAGCTAACGCAGTCCTTTTTCACTGGCGCTCCACGGGGGCAAAAGCCAGTTTCCATCCGGTTACGAGGCTGGACCGCAATACTTCCGGTCTTATGCTCATTGCCAAAAACAAGTGGGCGCACCAGCAATTAAGCGAGCAAAGCATGCGTCATCAAATCCATAAAGAATACATCGCCCTTGTATACGGACATTTAACCTCCGCCGCAGGCACCATTGACGCTCCCATAGCCCGTACGCCGGGCAGCATCATTACCCGCCGGGTTGCCGGTGACGGACAAAAAGCCGTCACCCGTTTCCGGGTGACGGCTGAGTATAAGGACGCTTCCCTGCTTTCTCTCGTCCTGGAGACCGGGCGCACGCATCAAATCCGTGTCCACTTAGCATATATCGGCCATCCGGTTATCGGCGACACCCTTTACGGAGAGCAGACCGGTTTAACCCCCAGACAAGCCCTGCACGCCGCAGAAATCGCCTTTTTCCACCCCCGCACAAAAGAACGCTTGGCCTTAAACGCTCCGCTCCCTGCGGATATGCGGCAATTAATCAGCTTATTGACAAAATAAAAAAGGCCCTACGAAAAATTGAACCGCAGAGAAAATTATTTAACACAATATATAGATGATTGATTATCGAAACGAAAGCAAATCTCCTTACAATACGATCACAGGAGTGTTAACACAAACGCACTTATAGCTTTTCTCTATTACACCCTCTGCGTTCTCTGCGGCCCCTGCGGTTCAAAAAAAATTAGCCGGTATCATGACCGGCCCGTTCTGCTCTTTCTGCGGACTGCCTTTTGCTTTTCCGTATACATGTTTCTGTCCGCCCAGCGGAACAATTCCTGTAAATCCGCATTTTCCGCCGCAAAGGCACACCCAATGGCCATACTGACGTTAAGGAAGCCTTCATGGGTGTTGTATTGCCGCAGATTGTCCTGAATTGCGGCATAGGCAGCAGGTAAATCGGCTTCTTCACAGGGTGATATTAACACGGCAAATTCATCGCCGCCGATGCGGGCCACTGTGGCGTTGACCCCAATCGCCTGTTTGATTGCCCGGGCCGCCGCCACAATGAGCAAGTCGCCGGCGTGATGGCCAATGGTGTCATTTACATATTTTAATTCATTAACGTCACACATCATCATGCCTACAGAAAGCTGCTTATTCTCCGCCAGCGTCCGCAGCTGTTTTTCAAAATAAGCCCGGTTGTACAAACCGGTTAAGGCATCGTGATAACTCATGTATTCCAAATGCATCCTTAGTCTGGCATTGTCCAGCATCGACGATGTCTGCAAGGCAAAGATCTCCAGGATTTGCATTTTCTCCAAACTGATCTCTTTTTCATTTTCAATCTCCATTACGGCGCAAACCTTCCCGCCGGTAAGCAGGGGCATCGCCAATTCCTTGTTATCCGCGGATAGCGCGCCGCACCGCTTCTCCAGGGCATCAAGGATAAGCCCCTCTTTCAGCTCAACTATCTCCAAATGAAGTTCACCCTCCACCAGACGGGCCCGCTTCATCGAATCTTCCTCAATTATGTACAAATTGCTGTCTTTAAAATTAAAACCGACCGGCGACTGCAACGCACTTAAATACCTTTTAAGAATGTTGTAGTAGTCAATACCCTCATTAATTTCCTTGGCCAGATAATGCAGCAGCACAAATTGATCCAGCCGCTTACCGAGTAAATCCTGGTAGTGCAATAATCTCTCGTTCAAGCTGACATTTTCAATGGTGGCTATCGTCTGCTGGATATAGACATCCAGCAGTTCCAGATCTTCCAGGAGAAAGCCGGTCTCTTTTTCCGCCACCAGCACAGCCTTTAACGCACCGAAATGATTCAGCATGGGCAAAGCTACTTTTCGCTTGTCGGAGGAAGTCATGCAATCCCTTTTCTCCGCCGCCAGTTGAATGTGGGTGTCTATTTGCGCATCATCCAGCCGTCTGGTATATAACTTGCCGTCCCGCAGATAATAATTAACCGTAAATAAGCCCTGCTCGTCTGGAAGAAAAGCGGCAACATTCGTATAATTGAACCCCTTGTCACTAATATTGTGCAAATAGGCTTTCCACAGACTTTTTGACGTACGGCAGCTTTGGATATTTTTATTTAAATAATGCAGCATCAGGTAGTTATTGGTTATTTCGCCTAAATTCTGCTGAATATCTATCAGTTTCCGGTTTTCCTCTTCACAACAGCGCAGTTTTTCTTCCAGATCCTGTATTTTCATTTCCAACGGGTCTCGGCCGCTCTCTTCCATTCCTGCTCCTCAATTCTTCCCCGGACAGCCGGTTATGTGCCCCCGGTTTTCTCGCTCGTCCATTGACATTATACACTAATTGCCTGAACATTTCACTTCCTTAGCAAATTCATCCCCATAATACGCGGGGAAATGTCGCTGATTTATTTAAAAATGCTATCGGCCTATATAGACGATAGCATTTTCCCAAATTAATCTAATTTCGAAGACACCCACTTCTACAAGTGGGTGTTACCTTGTTATTCTCTTCAGGTGGAGTAGAGTTTCCACCTGAAGCCCCGAAGTCTGGCGTAGCCAGACAAGTTCACTTCGGTTTACGGTAAAAAA